>CAMLLK010000026.1 GCA_946480885.1 uncultured Thermoproteales archaeon | reverse complement strand
GTATAGACAGAGAGTGGGCGACTTGGCTGAGTTAATGTCTCTTGGATATGTGCGGCATCGGGGGGGCCTGGGGCTCGGGGGCCGGTGGGTTAGTGAAAAAATTGGCGCCTTGGCTACTCCACAGAGGGCAAGAGGGAGTTGGATACGCCTATTATTTAGGCGGCGAGTTGAAAATCGGCGCCCCTCCCGACGAGGCCGAGGGGGCTTTAGTCCACACTAGATACAGCACCACGGGCCCCTATGGAGAACAGACACAGCCTATATTGGCGCGGTACAAAGATTTAGAAATCGCCGTGGTGTTCAACGGCACTGTGGTGAACTACCGTAGATTAGGAGTGCCCAGCCCTAAGTTCGACGGAGAGGCGTTGGCCAAGAGGCTTGTGTATGAAATCTGGGAGAGGGGGGTCGAAGACGGCGTTACAGAAGTGTATAGAAAAATAGTGGGGGCCGCCTCGCTTATCGCATTGACGCCTTGGGGGATTTTAGCAGTTAGAGACCCCAGGGGGGTCAGGCCACTGGCTTATTCACAAGAAGGGGACTTGTTGACACTGGCGTCAGAGGACTCCGTCCTCGGCCGCGGGGCGGAGGTGCCGCCTGGATTGGCCATTTTGTACGGCAAGAGAATGGCTATTTGGAAAGTCCCGCCTGGGGAGTTGAAGATATGCGCCTTGGAGTTTGTATATTTCTCAAGCCACGCCACAACGCTTGGCGGGAGACTTGTATACGACGTGAGGACGAGGCTGGGCGCGGCGTTGGCTGAGTTAGAGACAGAGGAGATAGACGTAGTGACTTACATTCCAGAGACCGCCAGAGTGGCCGCTTTGGCATACGCAGAGAGAATAAATAGGCCGTTGGTAGAGGCGGTTTTAAAAAATAGATACGCAGGTCGGGTATTTATAGCCCCGCCCACTGTGCGCTCGCCTGGCGACGTCTTTAAAATAGTGTCTCCACTAGTTAAGAATAAGAGAGTGGCGGTGGTAGACGACTCTTTAATCAGAGGGACGAATATCTCCACTGTGGTGAAGATGTTGAGAGAGGCAGGCGCTTCGGCTGTACATATACGCATCGCCTCGCCCCCCGTCAAGTGGCCATGTTTCTTCGGCCTAGACTTCCAGACTAGGAGAGAGCTAGCCGCCTATGGGAGAGATGAGGAGGAGGTGAGAGAGTCTATCGGCGCCACTACGCTTAGATACCTCCCACTTGACATCTTTAAAAAAATACTGGGGCCTGACGTCTGCTACGGCTGTTTCACTGGCGAGTACCCACAGCCAGTCGACGTGGCGCAGGCGGAGAAAGAATTGACTAGGGCCACGACTTTATAAAAGACTTTGCCAACACCTCGTCTCTCTGCCTAGCCATGTGTTGTCTAACTTTCTCACGGACCTCTGGATATTTAAGCCCCAGCACCCTCGCCGCGAGGTAGGCGGCGTTCGCCGCGTTTCCAATCGCCACAGTGGCCACGGGAGTGCCCCTGGGCATTTGTACAATTGACAATAGCGAGTCTAGGCCGCCAAGGTGGCGAGTTGGGACGGGCACCCCAATCACAGGCAGTGGAGTCAGCGACGCGGTCATCCCAGGTAGGTGGGCGGCTCCCCCGGCGCCGGCGATTATGACGTCGAATTTCTCCTCGGCCTCTCTAGCGAATTGAAACATATACTCAGCCGTCCTGTGGGCACTGACTACTCTCGCCTCGTATGGGATGCCGAAGGCCTCTAGTACTTCAAAAGCCTCTTTCATAACTTCTAGGTCTGTAAGCGAGCCCATTATCACAGCCACTTTCATAAAAGAAGTGGGGGCTTGGTTAAAATAAACAATTTATAACAATGTATATTACCGGCTGTATGTACGACGAAGTCTCAGCCGGCGCTGTGGTGTTCTACAGAGGCGAGACGGTAGAGTATCTACTCCTCCACTACCCAGCCGGCCACTGGGATTTCCCAAAGGGCAACGTAGAGCCAGGCGAGACTTTAGAAGAGGCCGCGTTGAGAGAGATAAGGGAGGAGACCGGGCTGGAGGTGAAACTAATTGAAGGCTTCCGAGAGGAGGTGGAGTACGTCTATAGAAGAGGCGGCAAGTCGGTGAGGAAAAAAGTCTATTTCTTCTTGGCGGAGGCCTTTAGCAAAGAGGTGAGACTGAGTTGGGAACACGTAGACTACCTCTGGCTCCCGTACGAAAAGGCGTTGGCTAAAGTCACCTACCACTCTTCTAGGAGAGTTTTGGCGAAAGCCCGCCGGTTTCTACAGCCTTAGCCTACGGGGCAGTGAGAATTGGTAATCCATTATGACCGACACCGTGGTGGAGGAGTCTCTCGCCTTTAGAAAAGAGACGGCCTCGTAGGCGCTTGCCAAGTCTGGGAAGGCCAAGGCGTAGAACCCCGCGGCTCTTGCAAAACATCTAAAAAACTTCCTCCCCCTTAGCGAAGCCACTGCCTTCGACCTCACTGCGAGCGCCACCACTCCGCTCTTCGCCACGTCTACTCTATACACTACATTTACATTCGACAAAACCCACCTCCTCAACTTACGCCCCGCGGCGGGGGGCACCCCCAGCCTCTGCGCCAACTCGACACTGGACACAGAGGGGTTTTTAATAAATATCTTCAAAGCCTCTAGCTTCAGCCTCCCCACCTCTCTAGGCCGGAGCCCAGGCACAAGCCACGGCCTGCCGTATCTCTTCTTCAACTCCGCCAACTCAGCCCCGTCTCTATACTCCACTGCGAAGATGTAAGTCCCCTCCAACGTGGCGAATTTTAAAACTGCATCCGCCCCCGGGTCTGCGTCAGTCTCAAAAAAGACGTAGTTAGTCCCCACCACGTCCGGCCGGACGTACACCATCTTCTCGCCCAAGACTCCCAGTTCTTTAAGCCTCTTTAGGCGATACGCCACGGCTTGTTTCGACAAGCCCAGTTCTTTAGCCAGTCTAGTAATTCTCACATCTGCATCGGCTAGAATCATAGAGATCAACACTCTGTCGTCTCTCTCAAGTAGTAAAACCATGTCGAGAAGTACAATGAATTTTATATACGTAGCCCTAGTCTACTCTACTTTCAATTTTGACAATTATTTGTCTATCTGGCGGCGTCTTCCCGTCTATTAAGATTTCCACCCTCCCGTCTATACACTGCCCAGGCCCTAGTCTAATTGTAAAAGTCTTTGACTCCCCCCACCGCCTGCCAAACCACACATCGCCAACATGTACAGCAAAGACTCTGACCTCCCCCGGCGCCTCTATAGACACGGCGGCCGCGACGTCGGACTCGGCGGCGTTGCACAACTTCACTGGCGTATATACAAAACTACCCGGCGGAGCCTCTATAGAAAAGACATAGCTGCCATTTACGCCAATTGACAAAACCGGCACTAGAGGCGGAGTGCTCCTATCTATTCCAAACACCGGCGCCGTCAACGCCCCAAAGAAAAACGACAAGACAGCCACGGCTCCTAGAAGTAAAATAACAAATGGAGGCCTCCTCTCCTCCTCCTCCCTAACCACCTGCTTCTGAGTTTGTTCTACAACTGTCATCCCCACACCTCGAGTATGTATATTTTCAACACTTCGCCGGGGGCTGCCCGAAAGCCTACATAAGCCGGCGGAGCAGGGCTCTGGCAGCCGAGCCGCGCCAAAACGCCCCCGTTTTGATCTCTAATAAACACATCGCCCAGCCCGGCCAACGGCCTCAAATCTACCCACCTAGCGGCCGAGGGCGGCGGATTAAAGCCGTAGACACAGCCCCCTCCGGCGCCGCGCCAATACACACCAAAAGAGTCAGCTAGGCCAGAGGTTAAAAAGACGTAGCGACCCACCCCAGTGAAGTTCGCAATGTAGACAAGGCCGCCTTGAACCAACGGCACATATGCCAAGCCCCCAGTCACTAATAAATAGTTGTACGACTGCCAGACGTAGCCTTGGGCACTCCACCCCCCAGGCGGCGGGCAGCGGCTGAATTGTATTGAAAAGTCGTCCCAGTAGACAAAGAAGTCGCCACTGTCGCCCGTTGCCCAATACGCCTGATCCACCGCGCCGAAGGCTACAGCCACGACGGCGCCTGGCAAGTCGCCTAAGTTTATAGTCCAAGTCTGGTCGCCAGACAAAGCCCCCAAGTGTGTAAAGAAGTAGGGGCCTTGGTTTGTACAAGTCTGCCCAGCCCCCACGTCACATATAACTGACCCCGGGCTTATGAAAGAGCTAACAATGGCGTAGCGCCAGCCCGACGCAGCGTCTACGCGGTAGTAGATATACTCTCTATCTACTTGTCCGTCTCCGTCTAGGTCTACGCCAATAGTGACAAAAGCGGCGTTGTTCCTAGTATCGGCCACATGTGTGTATCTAGACCTCACACTTATTCTAGTCCCAGCCGCTGGGACAAGCCCGCCGAAGGGAGAGCCAGAAAGCCAATACCTTGCCACAGCATAACCCTGGCAGTCGGTTACTCCACCACATAGTGCATCTACTTGAGTCAAAAGAGATGGCGGGGTCGTAGGGCTCACAGATGGGTGAATAATCACTTGAGTATTAGGTTGGCCGCGCCATATAGGAGAGATATAACTAGGCAGTGGACATTGTGCAACTCTTCTCCACTGCATTACTAAATTGTCAAAACGGGCATCGGTATACCTGTCGTCGTATCGACCATCTACAACTACAAAAGCTATTCTAGTCACAAGCCCCACAAGGCCAGTGTCCGCCCCTAAATTAAACCCATCGGGGAAAAACCTACCCCACTGATTATTAACAACTCGCCCGAGGTCTTTCACCAAGTGGCCAGCCGGGGGAGTTGTAGCACACCAACCCCCCATGTCGTAGGTACATACCCGCTGTTGGTTTATCACATCCCAGATTTCACTTGTCCATCCAGACGTTGCACCATCTCTACGCCAGACGTAATAGACATAGCGCAGGGAGCCGTTGAGTAATTGTATTTCAAATTGTATATATATCAAATCGTCAATTGTGTCATCGGGAGTTCTTAGAAGTCTATCGAGTTGTATTGACAAGTCTGTAGTAACTCCAAGATTTCTCACGTCCCAAATCAAGGCGCCGATTGCATATTCTACATTCCGTGTACCCTCGACTTTGAGCCGTAGTGAGTAAGACCCCTCTGTTCCACCTCTGTAAAATTCATCCCGTACATTTCCACGAGCCCAAATGCTGTAGTTGACGCCGGGTGGCGCGTATTGTCGCTCCCAGCCAAAAGACAAGGACCCGTCTGTGCCGTAGTATGTACAGTAGTTGAATTGTTCTGTCACTGTCTGCGCGCCGCAGTTGAATGTCCACTGTCTTAGTCTTTGCATTGGCTCGGCTGTGAAGTTTATTAACTGGACTGCGTAGGCGCCGCCTTGGTTAAACCACGCCCGTGCTAGTATTGAGTAGCGGCTTGTGGTTGTTGTCTGCCAGACTAGCGCCGCTGGGGTCGCCACATAGGGCCCGGCGTCTTGTGTATTTGTAATCTGTGTCTGGCCGCCGAGGACTATGGCGTATGTGCCCCGGGGGTCGCCGGATCTAGCCAAGGCCTCTAGCCTAGCCCACCACCCCGGGTGTCTATCTCGGAAGGTCCCCACTTGGTAGATCTCAGGCCACCCCGGCATGAATTTTATGTAGTAATACGTGACGTTGAAGTCGCCGGAGTAGACAAAGCGGGCGTCGGCAAGTGGCCTAAGGGAGGTGTTTAAATCTTTAGACACCGGCGGCAGCGACGCGTTTACAAGCCACTGGGTAGTGTTAAAAAACTGCACTAGCGCCAACGCCGCCGCCACACCCAACGCAACTAATAAGAGCAAGCGCATTGTATAAACTTAGAAACTTGTTTAATATATTTTGCGTTTATGTTACTCCAGCGCCGTAGTTCCTCCCTTGAGAACTCCGTAGTTTGTCACTAGCCACCTATTTTTGACTTGTCTCACTATGACTACTTTAGAGCCTTGGTCCGCCGCCACTGCCCTCTTCAAAACTATTGTCACTAAGTCTTTTTTCACTGTCTGGACGACGCCGAACACTGTGGCGGGGCCTACCGCCACTAGCACCACCTCTCCTTGTCTAAAAGACTCTGGCTTTGTCTCAGCCGCCCTTGGTATAGGCCTGGCGTCTATCTCCACGGCTGTCCACACCGGCGGGAGGTGTCCAGGCTTCCCAGCCACCGAGCCGGCTAGGGCGTCTGCTTTAGTTAAGGCGGGGTCTAGGCCGGTCATTAGCCCAACGAGCCCCCCGGGCCTGGCCTCCTCTACTTTTACGCCGCTGTATTCTATACTCAACACTTTTGTATATATGGGCTGGTAGCCGGGCTTGGGCTTGTCTACCTTCAGCCCAGGCCTTATCTCAATCTCGTCGCCTATTTTTAAAACTCCTTGTAGTAACGTGCCGCCGAGCACTCCGCCTCTTAGTCTATCGGGGGGCGTGCCGGGCGGGTTTATGTTAAAACTACGTATTACTGAAAATCTAGCCGGCTTGCCCACCTCTGCCTCTCTCTTCGGTATTTCTCTAGCTATGTAAGTGGCTAATGCGTCTATATTTACTCTATGTAGGGCGGATATAGGCACTATCTTCGCCTTTTCTGCCCAAGTCCCGGCGAGGAATTTTTTTATCTGTTCATAATTCTCCAGAGCCCTCTCTCTAGAGACTAGGTCTATTTTATTCTGCGCCACTACTAAATGTCTAACTCCCACTATGTCTAACACTGCGAAGTGTTCCGCCGTCTGGGGCTGGGGGGCTGGTTGAGATGCGTCGATGACTAACACAGCGCCGTCTACCACCGCGGCGCCGGATACCATAGTGGCCACTAGCACCTCGTGGCCGGGGACGTCTAAAAGCGATATACGCCTAATTAACTTCGGCTCGCCGCCACCTGGGCACTTCCCCTCTTGTAACAGCCCGTCGCTGTAGTAATACTCATCGCCGCAGTCGTATATGCCAATTTGGGTATAGCCCAGTTTTATCGTCATTGCCTTTTTAATCTCTTCGCTGTGTCTCATAACCCAGACGCCAGATAGAGCATATGTAGTCTGCGTCTTTCCGTGATCTACATGGCCAGCTGTGGAGACTATGGCGTCTGGATAGACGAAAGGCATGTGGAGTTTTTTACACCTACTTATATAGTTACTGTCTCAAAGAAAAGTTTTTAAAATAGACGTAGGTGGTGTGGTGACTGTAGTCAAGCTTGTGAAGTTGAGAAAAGTCTTCGACGGCAGAGTTGTGGCGGTGGACGACGTAGACTTATTAATTAACCACGGGGAGGTCATGGCTGTGCTCGGCCCATCTGGCTGTGGGAAGACTCTTTAGACTAGTGGCCGGGCTAGAGGAGCCCACCTCTGGGAAGATATTTTTCGACGACCGCGACTTCACCCACGTGCCTACGCAGAAGAGAAACACGGCGGTGGTGCCACAGACTGTACACTATCTTCAAAACAGGCGTGCCTATGAGAAGTTTATAGATCTAACAATTAGACATAGAGTCTCTCTAGTTCTCTCCGGCCACGTCCACTCTGGCAACTCAACTGTGGTGATAGATGGCACGTATTTCGTCACCACGAGAACACTCGGCGGCTCTATAGACACGTCCCACGGCTTTAGAGAAGTGGTGGTGTACCCCGACGGCCGTGTGGAAGTGGGGGAGGAGGTGCTTACGTATAAAAATTTTGCAGTGGTGACTTGGGGGTCTAGGGGGCTCAAATCTACGCCGAGAGTACACAAATAGGCGACGTGTTGACTATAGACCTCCCCGGCTTGTACAGAGGCTTTTTAGTACACAACGGATCTGCCCAATTGTTAGAAGTGAAGACACACCCACTTAGCAAATACCACCGCTATGTAATAAAGGTGTCTAAGACTCCGTTTTGGCTCACGGTGGGAGAGTTCTCGCCGGCGCCTGTGATAACGGTAGAGAGAGTTATTCCAAGAAGTCCAGAGCTTGGCGATATTGTGACGATTATAGCTAGAGCCGAGGATTTAAACATCGGCGTGCCGTTTATATACATAGACGGCAAGAGAGTGTTAGCCTCCTACGTCGAAGAGAGGCCCGTCTATTTCTATCGATTTAAATACGATGGGCCTAGAACTATCGAGTTAATAGCCCCCGGCGGGAGGCCGCCGTCATCAGAGGCCCAGCGACTCCGCCGGGGGGGGCCCCCCCCCCCCCCCCCCCCCCCCCCCCCCCCCCCCCCCCCCCCCCC
>CAMLLK010000025.1 GCA_946480885.1 uncultured Thermoproteales archaeon | reverse complement strand
AAGCTCGTCCACTCGGGGCCTGTGAAAGACCCCGATGAATTGTTAAAAAAGCTAAGGGCCGCGTTAGAGATAGGATAAGATCCTGTGGAAGGAGTCCCTCAAGGCGGGCCTCCTCTCGGCCTCTCTCGCAATTGCGGCGAGCTCTTCGGCAGTGGCGTTGTGTTGCGCCCCCGCGGATGTGAGCACTGCCTCGTTGTACATAGTGCCCACGAGGTCGTTTGCGCCGGAGAGGAGCAACGTCGACGCCAGTTTTTTCCCCACAGAGAGCCAGTAGGCGCCCACCTTCAGCCTGTCTTTTAAAATTAGCCTGGCAATGGCCACGACTTTTACGTCATATGTAGAGGGTGCAGGCCTGGCGACTACGCCGCGGGCGGCCAGCTCAGTGTTTAAAGGGTTGAACTTCACGGGTATGAACAACATGAGCCCCCCGGTCCTTTCCTGTAGCTCTTTAATACGGAAGAGGTGGTCCACTACGTGTTCTACTCTCTCCACGTGGCCGTAGAGCATTGTGGCGTTGCTGGGGATGCCCATTTCGTGGGCCACTTCTGCGATTTTCACCCACTCCTCGCCGGAGATTTTATGCGGCGATACAATCCTCCTCACCTCTTCGGCGAAAATCTCAGCGCCTCCGCCCGATATGGCGTCTAGCCCGGCCTCTTTCCACCTGGACAGGACCTCCCTCCAGCTCGTTTTCCAAAGCCTTGCGTAATAATCAACCTCGGCCATGGTGGGGCCCTTTATAGTTATGTGCGGCGCCTTCTTTTTCACAGCTCTAAACAACTCGTCGAAGTACTCGGGGGCGATGAAGGGGTTAAACCCGCCGTTTATATGTAATTCAGTCACGCCGTATTGCCTGTGGAAAAACTCCACCATTGACGCCACCTCCTCGGGGCTCCGCAGATAGCCCTCTTTGTGGCCGGGGAGTCTATAAAAGGCACAAATGGGGCATTTAGCCACGCAGATATTACTGTAGTTAATCACTACGTTGTTCACAAACGTTACCACGTCGCCGAAGTATTTCCTAGTGAGCTCGTCAGCGACTTTAGCCAAGGTAAAGACGTCGGCCTCTTTCATGAGAAAAACAGCATCAGATCTGTCAAGCCCCCTCTCGGCCATTTCTAAAACCTCCGGGACTGCGGGCACGGTTGAGCTGTGTTTCCCATTTTTATAAGTTATGAAAATTTTAATGTAGTCAACGCATTGATGGTGGTGCGGGCCGTATCCGCTGAGGCTCCGAAGAGAGAGGAGATAGAGGAGCTTTTAAAAACGGACTTGTGGGAGTAGGGAAGGAGGGCCTACGAGATCAGGCGGCGGCTATACGGAGATGTCGCCACTTTTATTCCAAACATGGTTCTCAATTATACAAACGTGTGTGTAGTGGGCTGTAGCTTCTGCGCCTTTTACAGGCCTCCGCGGCATCGCGAGGCGTATACTTACTCTGTGGAGGATGCGGTAAAGAGAGTCCTCGAGGTCGACGCGCGGTATGGCATTAGACAAGTGCTTATACAGGGAGGCGTCAATCCCGAAATTGGGATTGAGTACTTTGAGGGACTCTTCCGCGCTATTAAATCTAAGGCTCCTCACATTGCCATACATGCCCTCTCGCCCCTCGAGGTTGAGTATCTGGCCAGGAGGGAGAGGGCGTCTTACAGGAGATTTGGGAGAGGTTGAAAGAGGCGGGGATGGAGTCAATGCCCGGGGGAGGGGGCGAGATTTTAGTAGACGAAGTGAGGAAAATTATTTCGCCTAAGAAAATCGACAGCGAGACTTGGCTCAGAATTATGGAGGAGGCCCATAAATTGGGCATCCCCTCGTCGGCCACTATGATGTACGGCCACGTCGAGTCTCTAAGGGATATTGCAGAGCACTTGTATAAAATAGCGCAGTTACAAGCCAAGACCGGGGGCTTTATGGCCTTTATTGCGTGGAACTTCGAGCCTGGAACTAGCGAGTTGGGGAGGAAGATACCCCATCCGAAGACCTCGGCCACTTTATTGAGAATGGTGGCAGTGGCGAGAATTGTCTTTAACGGCCTCATCCCCCACATACAAGCTGGATGGCTTACAGCGGGCCCAGAGACGGCGCAACTTGCTCTGTACTTCGGCGCGGACGACTTCGGAGGCACTTTATACGACGAGAAAGTGCTGGAGTGGAAAAGGGCAGAGGCGCCTATAGACAAAAAAGAAGACGTAATTGCCATCATAAGAGGGACGGGCTTCCGCCCTGCGGAGCGGGATAATTTATACAGAATTGTACGCTATTTCTAATGACGCTGTTATTTCGGCAATTTTTTTATACTCTTGGTTACTTTTTGCGCGTGGAGATAGAGATATTTAGCAGTCGGAGCGCTTGGTTTTATAACATTTTAGTGTCTCTCAAACTATTTCAATGGGCGTACGGCTTGGCGTATAGGAGAATATCTAAATTAGCCCCGCCGGGGAGCCGGGTGTTAGAAATAGGACCCGGCGTCGGCGAGTTGTTGAAAATTCTCGACAAGGGCGGCTACGCGGCAGTGGGGTTGGACATATCTCCGCCGATGTTAAAATACGCCCAGCGCAGAGCCCCGGGCGTATCGGTGGCAGGGGCTAGTTTCAAGGCCCCGCTGAGAGACGGGGCTTTTGACGCCGCCGTTGCGCTGTTTACGTTACACCACTGGGGCGACCACGAGCCCTCAGTGCACGAGATCTGGCGCCTACTTAAACCGGGAGGTTACTTCATCGCCGTGGAAGTGGATTTGCACAGAATGCCCCTGGTGGGGTCGCACGGCTGTACTGAGGAGTGTATGAAGAGGGTTTTGGGAATGAAATTCGCAGTCACTATTGAGCGGCCTTTTCCCCTATTAGTAGCTGTGGCGAGGAAGACCCAGTGAAAAAAAAGGCTAGTTTGTGGATTTCTCGCCGCTTTTCTTCTTCTTACAAGGCATGTTGGAAAAAAGTGATGCGTCTTAAAAGCAGTATTTTTGTCAAAAGTATTTCACACATAATGTTATAAAGCGGTGGCATCCCCCTGTTGTGAAAGTGGTGAGGATTAAATACGCCCACAGCGAGCCGCTTTTCTGGAGGGCGAGGCTGAACGTGGTAGAGGCGGGTAACTTAGAGTCAGCCCGCCTAATTGCCGAGGGGGTAGCGGAGGTCGGCTATGTCCCAATAACTCTAGCCGCTGAGCTGGGCCTCCCAGTTGTGCCCCGACTTGCCATTTACAGCGCGGGGCCTATATACTCAGCCAGGCTGTTCGCGGGGAGGGGAGGCGGCGGCCCGTGCGCCGTGTCGGAGACTACCGTCAGCGCCCGCGTCCTTACTAAACTTATGGGAATTAGCTTTAGGAAAATTGACGACCCGTGGCGCGGGCTGGAGGAGTGCTCCCAGGTGTTAGCAGTCGGAGACGAGGCTTTAAAAATGGTGGACAAAGGGGTGGGGCACATAACCGACGTGGGAGAGCTCTGGTGGGAGAGAGTGGGAACGCCCCTCTTCTTCGCAGTGCTAGTGGCGAGGCGGTGGGACGCTGAGGTGAAAAGGGCCGTGGAGGAGATGGAGAACTCAGTGGCCGCGTTTTACGAAAACCCCCTGCCGCTAGTGGAACAAGTGGCCAGGAGGCTAGGCGTGAGGAGGGAGCTAGTCGAAGAGTACTATATGCGGTCCCGCTACTTTGTGCCGCGAGACGGAATTCGCCATATGGAGAGAGAGGCGGAGATACTCGGACTCCCCCGCCTCAAGTTTCTTGATGTTTAAGCCCCCCAACGGCTTTTACAAAGGCCTCTTCTAAATTCCCCGCGGCGTACTTCTCTTTGAGTTTTTCGGGCGGTCCGCTGTCTATAACAACGCCTCTGTTTATAAAATAGACGTATTGACTCACTGACTCCACCTCGAGCATATTGTGGCTGGAGTACACCACAGAGGCCCCTCTAGTCTTTACGTACTCTCTTATCAGCCTCCTTATCTCCACGGCGTGTACGACGTCAATCCCAGCCGTCGGCTCGTCCAGCAACAACGCCCTTGCGCCGACGGTTAACAACGCCGCCAGCACCAGCCTCCTCTTCATGCCCTTAGAATACGTCTTTATCTTGTCGTCCACCCTGGGGCCCAGGCCCGAAATCTCAATGGCCTCTTTTAAATCCCCCCGCCCGTAGAGGCCGTGGACAAATTCAATAAACGCCCTTCCCGTGAGGTTGTCATACGGAGAGACTTCCTCCGGCAGATAGGCAACCCACCTCTTCACTTCTCTGAACTTGGGGCTGTCCGTCCTGACGCCCAAAACCTCTGCGTATCCCCCATCAGGCTTTAAAAGGCCCGCGAGGATTCTCAAAGTAGTAGTCTTCCCAGCGCCGTTAGGCCCCACCAACCCCGCCACCACTCCCACTCCCACCTCCAATGAAACCCCCCGCAGAGCCTCGACGCCGCCGAAGCGTTTATAAAGCCCCACTGCGCGTATCATTTCCTCAGCTTGCCTGTTATTAAGAACTCCGCAGTGACGATTTTAAACACGAGGATTAGGGCCGCAACCGCTAGGGCCCAGTCCGTCAGCAAATAGAGAAAGACTTTGTCCCACTGACCTAACAACGCCGCAAATGCAGAGGCCAAGGGGTGTATAAAGGGATAAGCCTCCAGCCCCTGAACCGTGCCGAATATGGCGACTATGGATGGGAGCAAGAGGGGGAGGATCACCAACGCCGCTATGTTCTGTGCGGATTTTATGTCCTCGGCCTTAGTGGCAATTAGAAAGGCAATTGCCAGAAGGAATATAGACAAGGCAAGCGTTGATATTACCACAGACGCCGCCACAGATGGGGTTACTGAAGAAGAGACGATAATAGTCGCCTGCCCAGGCGCTGTCGTGTGAGGTACTGCCTTAGAGATATTTAACATATATATCGCCAAGCCGATAGACAGCACTGCGAATTGAATCAGGGCGAGTATCAACGTGCTCAAGAGCTTCGCCGCTATTAACCCAAGAGCCGTGGCATGCGTGGAGAGAATAAGCTCAAAAGTCCGCTTCTCCTTCTCCATGCCGACTGTAATTGCAGCGGTAGAGGCCAATAACAATGGCACAATAAACATGAAAATCCACGAGAACGTGAACATGCCCATTATAGAGCTCACGTCTGAGGCCGTCAGCCTCCGCCCGTCTATATAAGCTATTAATACGGCGTCTACTAGCCGCGGGGGCAGGCCCATTTCAGAGGCCAGCTTCGCCGACGCCGCGTCTAAAACAGGCGGCGGCGCGAGGGAGAAAAGCCCCCTGTACCGGGCGTATACTTCAACCGTTGCGGGCAGGGAGAAATTCCTAGGCACCACTACCACAAAACTGTAGGCGTCTAACAGACGCTCTGTGAAATTGCCATATACGTCGCCGCCGAGCCTCTTTAAAATCTCCACGTACTTCTCGCCAAGCTCCGTGGTTCCGTTCACAACCACTGCAAATCTCCCCACGCCCCCCTCCGCAACTTGCACAGACGCGCCGAAAATAGCCCCCATCGCCACAAGAGCTACAAACCCGCCGACCAAAGACGCTATGAAAAACCGCGAAGTGAGCACCTCCCTCAAGTCCTTAAGGACCAGTGCGGTGAAAGCGGCCATAGCCTTCAAAGGAGATGATAATATAAACCTAGTTCTAAAACTACGGCAAACTACAGGGATGTTTAACGACAGTAAAACCCGCCAAAGCCAATCTCCGCACCAAGGATCAACCGCCACGGCGAAGGCAGGTAGCCGCATACGTCGCGGCCCCGCGCTCCGTTGCCAACTGCTAGAAACGCCCAGCGCATTCGAAAGGCGTTATGCCAAAGGCCGCGCCGCGGCCCGTAGGCGTAAAACTTAAAAACCGTTTTTTTTTTTCGCTAAATGCAGGCAGGTCTAAGGTATCTGCTGGTCGCTGTGTTGCTACTGGCGGCTGTCCTTAGTTCAAAGGAGGTTTATCTCTTCGACGTCGAACTCCCCGAGCCTCTAAGAGGGGATGTTATCCACATACCGGGGGTGAGCTGGGAGTTGGGCAACCAAGCCTGGATCTTCCTAGTCCCAGTGGAGGAGGGCGACGCGGTTTACGCGCTGACTGGAAATGTGACAAAGGTGAGAATATACGACGCCAGGCGGGTAATAGTAGCGATACCAGCCGTGGAGCCGCCTAAGAGAAAAACCTCCGCGTGGCTTGAAACCCCCGTGGGGAGGTACCCCGTGGAAATTAAAAAACCAGAGAGAGGCATAGCGGAGACCTTTGCAAACACACTAGAGGAGGTAGTGGAGATACTAAGGCAGAACGGGTTTGAGGCTAGATACATGGGAGACGCCAAACTCGTAATTGAGACACAGGAGAGACGGCCAGAGGGAGTAGCACCCGCCGAGGGCAAGCCAATACAAACAGAGGAAACAACCCCCGCCCAGATCTCCCCAGCGCAGATACCCTCCCCAGGAGTTGGAACTACCTACACGGTGTACGGCGGGGTTTACTTCAGACAGATACGGATAGACAGGACGGGCACCTACGTAGTGCCCCCCGTCGCCGAGAGCGGTTTAAACCTCTGTAGCAATGTTCCAAACGCGGCCTTTGTGGGCTACGACGCCGTTGAGATGTACATAGGAGCCTTTATAAAAGGCACATATTCCAACGTGAGATTAACAATAGAGGTGGAGACCTATCAGCTCAGTAGCACGACCGGGATCAACGTCTACTGCGAGAGAACCGGCGTCTTGAGGTTTAACCTAGTCAATAAAACGAGGTATTACATACGCTATGTAAACGCCTCGGCCTCTGCCAACAGGCCCATGGCCGTGGTAGTTAGGGTAATTGCAGAGTCCACGTCGTCTACATACACTCTAAACGTTGCCGTCTCAGTAAACGCCTCAGTTGCCTACAGACGCACATACACCTACGGGTTTGAAATGAGCCAATTCATGTCGTACACCAGCGGCGAGGCTGTCTCCCTAAATCAATACGTTTCGAGAATCGTCTTAGGGCCTTACTTCATACCCGATGGAATAGCCTACGGCGAGCACAGAGCCTATCTATCAATAACGACAAGGCCCGTCAACGGCAGATGCCCGCCGCTCGCCGTTGATATGAATGTCAACGGCATGTGGGCCGCCTACAGGTGGATTTACCCATTTTCCGCCACCAGTGACGGCTGTCTCTACTTCGTAGAGATCTCCGCGCCTGTAGACGCTTGGACAACTAGCTGGACAAAGGCCTTCTCAGGCGGTTTTTACTACGTGCTACGGATAAGATATACAACCACCTTGGAGCTACCATATGTATACAGCATATCAGTAATGCCACACGAAGCCCTCAGAGGCTGGAGGTGGGCAGAGATCTGGAAATCCTCATACAACGGAAGAATAGATTACATATGGCAAAACCCCCATAACACAGCCCAGATGCAAATTTTCTACACACGCTACCCACCACAACAACACTCTACGACAATAGCCCCCTTAGCGATAGTCCACGGCCTATTCACATTTAACGCAATCTCCATATCACCCCTATCCCCGTATTTCTCAATGTCGGTGGCCGGCCGTGAGATCTTAAAAACGGGCGGCAATGCCTATGTCTTAAGGCCTATGAGGAGGTTTGAGGTTACTTTGAGGTTTAGCAGGGAAGTCGCGCCGCGGGGGGCACCAGTGACTTTAAATACCTACTACGTCAGCCCCGAGGGCTCTCTGGAGGCCATTCAAGAGCCTTGGTGGCTCTTCTGGGTTAGGCTGGGCAAGACTGCTGGCCCTCTATACACGGCAGTCTCCTTTGCAGTGGATAAGGCGTTAGAGGCGGCTGCAACCACGACGTCTCTGATAAGAATAGATGGTCATACAATTAGAATAAGGTGGCAGAAAGGGTGGACTGACAATACCCCCAACGACAAAGTACACATCACTGTGACAATGGCTAATGATGCAGTAATTACTACTGCCAACACAAGGGTCGAAGTTACACAATTTTGTCTTGAATACGTATGTTACAACCCGGGTTTAGAGTGGTATATTCGGCCTACTATATTTGAAGATTCTGGATCTGGTCATCCGCTTGTGAAAAATTGGATGTTTGGTGGAATGACAAGCGCCGGGGTTGATTTGTCCACGCTGAAATAATGAAATTGAAGGTTTTTTTGCTTTTGTTGTTTTTGTTTTATGGTGTTGTATGGCTAGTTGTTCCGTGGGGATCTTTGGTGGGCTTTTT
>CAMLLK010000024.1 GCA_946480885.1 uncultured Thermoproteales archaeon | reverse complement strand
GCTCACGAATCTTCTGCTTAGCATCCTCCAAATCCCCAATATCCTCCCAAGTCACTCTTGGAATTGTCAACTCTGCCTCTTTAACAGGCTCTTCTCTTACTGTAACTTCAGTATCTATAGAGACATACGCAGCGGGCCCAGGCTGGACTTGGACGACGACAAATCTAATGGCGCCGCCGTAGAAAGGTACGTCAATAGCCTGCCCCCTAGCCACAGGCTTTCCAAGTAGAATTTGTTTTCGCAAATACTCGGGGTCTACTCTGACAGGCTCTGTCGGGGCTAGTACTACTCTCTGCGCCGGCCTTAGTTGTGCCTTTCTGACTTTTACAGTGTCTCCTATGCCGACTCCCGCGTTTTGTCTAATAATGCCGTCCATTCTAATGACTTCTTTGTCTTCATCCTCTGGATAAGAAGGCCACACTTGTGCAAAGGCAGACTTCCGCCCCATAATTTCGACATAGTCGCCTGGCTCTATGCCAAGTTTTTTCATAATCCGAACGGGTATTCTGACTATACTTCTCCCCACGTCGCGAGAACGCGCCTCTGCTACTTTTAGAATTACCTCAGTCATGTCTCTCTATTGCTCTACCTATAAAAACTTGAATAAAGACTATTTAACTCTCTCTTTGACCTCCTCAACAATTTTCTCTGGCGCGGCATATGTCACATATACTCTCGCTAGATCTTTTACAATATCCATAACGTTAAGCGCACCTGCCAGTCTTCCTTGTTCATCTACTACAGGCAATACTCCTTGATCTATGAGATTTTCAATAACTTCTCTAACTTCTGAATTCACCGTAGCTACATACTGAGCCGTCTTCATAACGTCTATGGCCATTAGAGTGCCGGCCTTAGAGTAGCGCATTCTACTCAAACCAGTCGTCTTCTTCTTTAACTCTCCAGACTTTGTGAAAAATACAATCTTCTCGCCTCTCAACGTCTCTTCAATAGGTCTCAAAGTTAAATCCTCCACTGAGACGACGCCCTTTAGTTCATTTCCCTCTGTGACTAAAACGCCGTCTAACTCATATGCGTTTATTTTACGCACTACTGAGGATAAACTACTGTAGACGTTTACAACGGCTACTTCAAGCGGCGTCATTAACTCGCCTACTGTTACACTCCGACCCCGCTCGGCATACGCCTTCGCCAATTCTCTCTTTGTAACAACCCCCACCGCCGCTCCATTCTCGTCGACTATGACTATATAATCAGTGCCGGCAGCCAACATCTTATAGGCAATTTCCTCCACTGTAGAATCCTCTCTCGCAGTTGGGTAGCTAGTCTTCATAATGTCGCCAGCCGTGCCCTCCTCTATTGCAATCTTAGCTCTCTCGCCCGGAAGCACATGTTCTTTAAGAACTAGCCACTTTCCCCTCTGCCTTTTCCAAAAACCTAGCGACTTCTCTGCTATATATGTCAAAAAGTCTCTACGTGTTATAAAGCCCACTATTTTCTCCTCGTCGTCTACTACAGCCACTATCTCGCTACCTGACCTTAGAAAAACTTTTCTCACCCTCGACATTGTATCTCTGACATTTACCGCAGGTATATCTCTCAACATTATATTCGACGCCCTGAGCCCAGTGACGTGTTTAACAGGTCTGAGTCTTATAGCCGCCTCTAGAGACGGCTTTGTCACTTGTACTTCTACCGCCTTACGGACAGCTATGTCTTCACGTCCTTCTTTAACTCCGTAGAGGTAGCCGTAGAACACATCCCACACAGACACAGACCCAATTACTTTGCCGGATCTGTCCACAACAGGCACGACGTATAGCCCACTATCTGCCATATATCTCGCCACTTCTTCCAACGGAGTGTCTGGCGTAGCCACGGCAACGCCTTTAAACATTACTCTCCACACCCTAGCCACGCCGACGTGTTTACTCTCGCCCCTGGCGGCCCCCTTTCCAAAAATCGGCCTAGGCTCGCCGCTCCCCTTATACCACCTTCTAGATTTTACAAAATCCCACACTGTCAAAACCCCCGCGGCGCCTCCCTCTCTGTTAAGTACTACATAGCCGTCGTACACGCCGCCGGCGATTTTCTTAAACACTTTGTCCACTCTTTCAATAGCTTTTACAAATCCAATTCTCGACTTTTTTTCCTCGGCTTGGCTGTACACTGCGTTTACAGACTTAGCCTTAGGCTCCCGCAGCGCTAAAGCTGAAAGTAGTCCTCTTAGACTTACCACTCCTACGTATTTGCCCTCTTCGTCTACAACCACTGCGCCCCACTTTGACTCACTCATTAAGATCTCTACTACATTTTCAATCTTCCAACTCTCTTTTACAACTAGCGGCTGATTTATCAACTCTCCCAGATTCACATCTTTTTTCTTACTCTTTAAAAGTAGGCTAGTCTGTGGGTAGACAACTCCAGCCACATCATCTGAGAAGATAGATTTAAAGACAGGCACTATGTCTACTGGAAACTTACGGAGATATGCAGTGAGCGTCTCTAAATTTGTAGTTACAGTGACTCTAAACGGGGGGTGTTCTAAAACATCTCTTACAAACTGGGGAACTGGCTTCCCAATGGCCTTTTCGATTTCTTCTTTTTTTAACACACGACTGTGTTATAAACAAATTTTAAAAATTTACACCTTTACTTTATTAAAGAGCTGACGTCTAGTTCTTATTTTTAAAACATCGGAAATTATACTACGTGGTAACATTTACTCGAGTGCAGATAGGCATTGTGGGGAAGCCTAATGCCGGCAAATCTACTTTCTTCGCCGCCGCGACTCAAAAAGACGTCAAGATATCCCCCACTCCATTCACCACTATAGATCCCAACATAGGCATAGGACACGTTAGAATAGATAATTGTCCATGCGCCTATCTTAAGTGCAGCCCAAAAAGCTACTTTGTGATAGATGGAGTATGTTTCGCACCCATAGAGTTAATAGACGTAGCTGGCTTAGTGCCTGGGGCGTGGCACGGCAGAGGACTCGGAAACCAGTTCCTAGACCACTTACGGAGAGCTCCTGTGTTAATCCACGTAGTCGACGCCTCAGGTTCTACAGACGAAGAAGGTAGATTAGTTAAACCGGGTACACACGACCCAGTGAGAGATGTAGAGTTTCTTGAGAGAGAAGTAGATATGTGGATAGCCTCAATACTAAAAAAAGACTGGGACAAAGTCGTGAGGTCTGTAGAATACAGTAAAAAAGATGTCGTAGACGCGCTATTTGAAAAACTGGGGGGCCTTGGAATAAGTCGAATCCATATAGAAAATGCTTTGCAAAGAGTTGACTTAATAAAAAAACAACCAAGTAAATGGAGTGATGAAGATATCTACAGATTTTCAAACATAGCTAGGACACTAAGTAAACCAATCGTCATTGTGGCCAATAAAATAGACTTGCCAGAGGGGGAGGAGGGGTTTAAAAAAATTAAAAACTCATACCCAAATCGTATTGTAGTCCCCGCCTCCGCCGAAGCTGAGCTGGCGTTGAGAAAAGCCGCATCTAAAGGCTTAGTTAAATACAAGCCGGGCGACAGCGGATTTGAAATAGTTGGTCAACTAAATCAACAACAAAAGACGGTGCTAGACAGAATCGCCGATTTGATAAAGAAGTGGGGCAGCACAGGTGTGGTTAAGGCTTTAAACTCAGCCGTCTTCGACGCGCTTAGATATACAGTAGTATACCCAGTAGAAGACGAGAAAAAACTAACAGACAAAGGGGGCAACGTCCTCCCAGATCTGTTACTAGTGCCCTCTACTTATACTATAAGAGATGTGGCGTATGCCATACATACAGACTTGGGAAATAGGTTCGTCTCAGCAATAGATGTAAAAACCGGCAGAAGACTGTCTGGAGGAGACTTAGTCACAGACGGCTTGATAGTAAAGATTATCGCTAGATAGACTTACTCCTCAGCAAAGATATCCACACATTTCTCTTCAAAGACTCAGGCATGTACCCATTGTTCTTCGCTCCGTCATTCTTAACCTCGTCGCTCTGCTCTCTAATAGGCTTGTTTATCTTCTGTTCTTTTTTCAACAAGTCGAGAATTTCATCAAGTTTTTTTATCAACGCGTCAAAGTCTAAGTTTTTTACTTGAGGTGTAGTAACTATTTGCCAACTACTCTGCGTATACAGCGACACAGAAATATTGAATGTATAAATAGGGGCGTACGTGTTCCACGTCTCTCCAGTAGGTCTTTCCGTCTCTCTGTCGTCAATTGTTGGCATGACTCTCCTTGCTTTAGACAAGGCTTTGTACACAGTGTTTATCGAAATGCCTAGCCTACTCGCTATGTCTCTAGGCCTCACCCCCATGGCGTATAGCTCTGCTACTTTTCTCTCAGTCTCTGTAAGTCTCACCGGTATTATAACTACGGCATTTATTATTAATTGATCAGAAATACTCTGGTAATATCTTTGTAAGTTTCTCCACGACCTCCTTTGCCTCAGTCTCTTCTATCTCTTCTCTACCATGCCATAACAACGGCCCTCCCCAACGGGGTATTACGTGTATATGGACGTGGAAGATAACTTGCCCAGCCTCTCTACCTGCGTTAGTCACTATATTCACTCCCTTTGCCCCCAACGCAGCCCACGCCTTTGCTAATTTAGTCGCTATTTCAAACCCCCTTGCCATTTTGTCCGTCGGCGCATCGATGACGCTAGAGTGGTGTTCTTTAGACACTACTAATAGGTGACCATACGACGCTGGATATTTGTCGAGAATTATTACAAAGTCTTCATCTTCATAAATTTTCCATGCTGGCGCCTCACCCTTTACAATTTTACAAAATATACAATCCATGTATTGAGAAATGTGAAGTATTTAAAAGGTAATACTTCTTATATAACGGGTGGGGGGCAGGGAGTCTCCCGCCGCGGAGTCGATGAATTACGCCCCCTGCCGCGGGGTTAGACAACGTCAACATGTCACCCTACTGCCGGGGTTTCCACCACGTAGTATATCTAGTATGTAGTCTGGCCTATCTTTGTCAAATATGTATGTAATTATACAATTTCTCTTTAGTATAGCCAAACTCCACAAGTCTAATAATTCATAGCCTCCGGGTAGTGCACTGGAGTTGAGAATTTTTTCTAAATCATCATATTTCAACTCTCCTATTTTTTTCGCACTTGGATTCCTCCTAGGATCGTCTGTGTATACTGCATCTATATTCGCCGCATTTAGAAGAACGCCGGCTTTTACTGCCTCGGCCACTAAGGCCGCCACCGTCGCCGTCGACTGGCCGGGCTGTAGGCCGCCTGTGACTACAATGCGGCTTTGACGACACGCCTTCAAAACCTCTTGGAGATTCGTCGGGACTTCTGGATGTGCATCTTCTAAAAGAGATATTAGAAGTAGCGCATTGAGTCTACTTGAGTATATCCCCAACAAGTCTTGAAATGTGTATGAGGCGCCTCCTCTCTTCGCTATTTGTATATACCTCCTCGCCACATCGCCTCCCCCCGTTATGACACATATCTTCTCTTTAACAGTCTTTAACACCTCTACGTATTTCAACACTAACTCTTCATTTTCAAATACGCGGCCCGATAGTTTAATTACCAACGCCACGGCCACTTGCGAAATTTCTCATCCCCACTACCACTCCCTCTATTACATGAGCCGGCGCCTCGCCGAAGTCAACTCTAGGCACTTCGCCTCTACAGAGATTTTTTAGACTATCGAAGTTTCTCAAAGCCACCTCTATTAAATATCTATCTTCGTAGCTATATAAAACCTCCAGCAAGGCTTGTTCAGAACAATCGTTTGTGATCCAAGCCGCTCTAGACTTCGCCTTAGACAACTCAGCAAGTAATAAGCCGACGTCTATCTCTCTGCCGTCGAGCCACGCCTTGATCTCTTTACGGCCGAATAACTTCTTCTGGACTTTTACCGTCACTAGTCCAAAATCTGCCTCTCTCCCCTCGGACAAGGCCTTAGAGACTTCGTCTGCTATCTTAGCAAGCTCTAGGTCTCTATTGTGTAGTTCTCTAAGACGTTCACATTCACAAAGTCTATTTATAAACTTCATAAATGCCTCTGCTATTATGTCAACTACGACGTCGTGTGCAGACACAGTGAGTTAGACAGTAACTATATAAAACTATTTCTAGACACAGCTGTGAAGATATACACATGCCGATAGATGACGACGGATCTAAACGCTGATTACTTTGGATATATATAATCTTTCGGCGCAGATTTAATAGGCTCTAGATAGGGCTTTAAGACTTTGGGTATCTCCACTACGCCGTCTTCACGTTGAAAGTTTTCCAGAATCGCAGTGATTGTACGCGTAGTGGCCAAGCCCGTGCAGTTGAGCGTGTGGACGTACTCACGCCGCATACCCCTTCTAGTGACTCTTATCCCCAGCCTATAGGACTGCCAATCTGTCACATTTGAACAACTCGCCAACTCTCTATACAACATCTGAGAGGGGTACCAGACCTCTATGTCGTATTTCTTCGCGGCCGGCGCCCCTAGGTCGTGTGCACAGATATTAACTACTCTATACGGCAGTCCAAGCCCTTTTATTAACTCCTCTGTGTTTTTTGTAATTTCTTCATGCCACTTCCACGACTCCTCCCCCAGCGAAAATACAAACTGTTCTACCTTATGGAAAATGTGGACTCTAAAGATGCCCTTTATGTCTCTATTGCCGGCACCCGCCTCTTTTCTAAAACAGGGAGACCAGCCAACGTAGAGTTGAGGCAGCTCTTCTTCAACTAAATCGCGTTTGTATAGATACGCAGCGATTCCGTGTTCTGCAGTCGCTATTAAGTACAAGTCCTCCCCCTCGATTTTATATATGGCGTCTTTAAAGGTTTCGAAGTCTAGAACTCTCTTTATCAAGTCGAATTTTAACATATACGGTGGAATCACTGGGCGGAAGCCTTTCTGAGTTAAATAATCTAGGGCATACATAGTTAATGCGAACTCTAACCAAACTAAATCGTCGAAGAGATAGTAGAAACGACTGCCGGCGACCTCGCCAGCCTTTAATGTATCTACCATCTTTAAGACAGACTCGGCCATGTCTGCATGTCCAATAGGCGGCTTCTCTACTACAACGTAATCCACAGCCACGTCGTGTTTACCTACGACTTTCACAACCCCCCAGTGTCTCACCGGCACTGAGTCCACGCCCTCTTCACAAATAGGCACTGAGTCATGTATGAGATTTGGAAAATTCCATAGAAGATCCTCTCTCTCTTTCTCTACCTGCCCCAGCTCTCTCTCCACTTCCTCAAGTCTCTGAGCGAGAGCCCGCGCCTTTTCTACAATATCTTTTTTCTTATCCGGCGGCGCCTTCGCGCCCTCTTTAGACAATTGATTATAGAGGTGTCTCAACTCGTCAACTTCTTTCTTCAACTGTCTCCATTTTGTATCTAAGGCGGTAAATTTATCAACTAGAGACTGATCCATCCTCCTGGCGGCTAGTACTTTCTTTACATAGTCTGGGCGTGTTCTCAACGCCTCTAAGACACTATAGGACATAGAAAGTGCCCCCCACTTAGTTAATAAAATTTACCAACTAGAGACTTGAGCATAACTAATACACTAGCCAGCTCCTCTTGGCCAGAGATGCGAAAAACTAACAAAGGCACTGCGAAATTTGGATGCCAAAGCTCTACGTAGACCACGTCTCCGATAACTACGACATGGATATAGTAAGTTCTATCTCCCGTAAACGCTTTATAGACATACCTCCTCCCTCTTTCAAAACGTATAATCTCAACTAATTCATAAAACTCTCTCTCAAACTCTCTAATCAATAACAAACTCTCCACACTTTATGCTACACACACCTTTATATCTTGTCACTACACAGTCTTAATCTCATCGTCGTCGCGGCTCCCCTCTACGACGCTGAAATACACCGCACGTGCTAATCTACCCCCCTCGGGCATGACGCTGCCTATATAGATCAACGTCGACAGCCCAAGTAGAACTAACGACAACGCCAATGTACTGTCGAACTTCAAGTTATTTATCACAAATGGAGAGACTGCAGCTCTCAACTGCCCCAGCTTAACTAATGCAGCCACGAGAGACATCATCAAAGCACCAGAGAGGCCCACAGTGACAACCCACCTCCCATCTCTCCTATCTCTCACCGCGTTGGCGACGGTGACAATTATATAGGGGGTGATAGATATAAAAGTCATTAAGTAAACCCCCACGAGTAGTGGATACACATCCAAAACCCCCTGCCACCACACAAAGAAAAGTGTATACAACACACTCATCAATACAAAAACCAGACCCACCTTCACCGACT
>CAMLLK010000023.1 GCA_946480885.1 uncultured Thermoproteales archaeon | reverse complement strand
AATCCTCAGGAGGGCTATTATATGGAACCACTACTGGACCTCATCCTCAAAACACGCTCAAGTCTATGCCTACTGATTTACCCCCAAGCTCACCACCCAGTATCCTCCGTATCATTGGGTGGGCCTCCGAATCAACCACCCAATGCCTACCAAGTTAAGTCTCCTAATGAGGGCATAGACAAACTCAACCAAGCTAACCTGTATGACGCCCTCAACCGTAGCCTTCGCCATAGCGATTAAACCCAGGTTCCCCAGGTACTTCGAAGCATCATAATCCTGAGGAGGAGACTCCATGCCGAGGAGCCAGGTGAGCGTCTCCAGGTTCTGGGCCATTGTCGGCGTTGATAGCGACCTAATATCCACATTCCACGATTTGATGGAAACACTACTCGAAGAATTCATTGGTAATATTGATCCTAAATGATACATATAAAATCTCCTAATGGATGTAGAAACTGGCGTGAAGGAGTTAGAGGAGAAGAGGGAAGAGGAATGCTTGCAGTACCCACGTATCGTCGGTGTTTTATCCAGTATTATAAAGGGCCATAATAGGGTTCTTGTTTATGGTTCTAGGGATGTCGGGAAATCCCTATACGTAAGACTGGCCGTGCTAGGCCTGGCTTATCAGTCAAGTGCGACGTGCGAAAAGAAGCCGGAACAGAAGGAGGAGAATCAGAGACAGGATAGGCGTAAGCAGAAGGAGAAAAAACAATACTTACCGGTGTTCCTACAATGTCCGATTACTGCAGACGTTGTGCTACGATTAGTGAATCTTGCACGTTTCCATACTGAAAACATCCCGTTGTCGCCTCATTACGACATAGAGCCAATAATTGTGCTAGACGATGCGCACCTGTGTAGCGATGAGGATTTAGTCAGGATTAATTCGCAATTACCGGATACTAGGCTCGTATTGATTGCGCCATCTACCGCAATTGGAATTAAAAAGTCTGATTATACTTCCATTAAAGTCCTGCCGCTAAGGTTCGTTGAAGTAGCAGAAATGATGGATAAAAACATCCGAAATTTCTTAAGGGAGAAACATTTAGAGGGATGCAAACGCATAGCCAATTTAAGCAACATCGATATAGTTTACGAATTTCTCAAGAGCCTTCGCGAATCTCTTGATCATAATAATCGTGATGGTTACGTCTTTTTAATGCGGCTTTTTAGGTGTTACCTAATTTGTGGTGGCACTGCACATGGTATTAAGTGCGTAGATGATTGCTTAAATAATAGAAAGTTAGAGGGCTTTAGCCATATGTTCCTTAAGACTGTGGAAGAGATTCTTGAAGATGCAAGGGTATACGGTAAGTATTATGGGGGAATTAATTACGTGCTATTCCAAGTAGCTCTCCAAGCTGTTATGATGTATTTTGCGGAAAAGGTGATGAAAAAGGGCTTAGAAACTGACCAAGAGAAGCTTCCTCGTGAGGTTATTAACAAGGCACAAGAAATTTCATTATGGTGGAATATAGGGCAGGAGCACGAGGATCCGCGTAATGCCGTATTAAGTGCCATTAATTATTTAGATAACAGTGGAGTTGTTATAGGAATAAAACGTTATAAAGAAAAAGAACAGAATAAAGACAAAGAAGAAGGTAAAGAACAAAATGTGGTTAAGTACGTATTCACAGACCCCAGGTACTTAATTGGTACATACCTATATTATACGCACATGGTCGGCAATAATGAATATCCAAGTGCGTTTGGTGAAGTCATGAGGGCCATTGATGACTTAGTGCCAATAGAGCCTAAACAGCAAGCTCAAGAGAAGCCGGAAACCAAGGACTTAAGTGTCAAACTTGGGCATTACCTTGAAGCCATTACATTGTCGAACCTAGCCCTTGGTGCCTACGCAATGAGCGTCTCGTGCGGTAGGCCTGAGAAGGATAGGCCTCCGTTGAGTAAATACGTTAATTACGTCAAGACCAATAATTACGAAATTGATGCCCTCATAAAGGTTGGATACACAGATGAGAAAAGCGGCACAGTAAACCTAGGAATTCTCTTCGAGGTCTCGAGGAGCTTTGATAAGGAACACATTGATAGATGTAAGAAGGCTCTCAATGGTATTAGCAATACTTTTAATGACATCAATGTTTCATACTGCATCTACGCGACACTGGATGGGGACAAGGTAGATCTTCGCGATGACAAGGTCATCGTTGCGCCACTACCACTCGCATTACTCTTGTTTTAGTAAATTTTCGAGTATAAATCCTAATTGAGGACCTACTTATTAGGTGTGCCACGGGTGTGCTTGCTACTCCTCGATGCATGTTCTTAATGGGGCGTTTGTGTATATTGTCTTTATATGCCTCTTACGTACCTAGTTAGTTCTCCTCATGCCTTTGGCAATTGATGATACTTGATAAGTATATAGAATCCGCCAGGTGGGCTTGATGTCGTGGCAACGACGGTGTCTATCGTTACGGTATTTCCGGCCTCGCTGATTAAGGTGTCTACGTCGTATATGGGGCTTGTATTTGATTGCACTGCTTGAGCTTGAGAGCTGATGTGTGGTGTAACCATGGTTATTTATCGCGCCTTGAGCCGGCTGGGTTTCGGTACCTTACTGGTCAACGCCTGCAGTTGCGGCAACAATGCGTGGCGATTTGCCTAAGATACCTGCCTTTTCCTGGCGTTGTATTTGTACTCTATGCCGCGGACCGTCTCGAGCACCCACTCTCTTTGGAACTGGGCGAAGGGCTTGCAGGTCAGCTCCACGCACTTGTCGCCGTCTGTGTAGGCGATGCAGACTATGTACCGGTCTGGGAACCTGGAGGCGAAGTCTATCTCGTTGGCCGTGAAGGATATGGGGTCGTCGCGTCTCCCCACCCATTTCCCCTTCACCTCAACCACGTAGATCTGACCCCCCTTGGCTACAACCATGTCGAAGGGCCGCGGCACGCTTGCGTAATCCTCCCTAACGGCGTAGCCGTTCTGCGCCAGCCAAGCCTTGACGCAGTTAGCCGCGGCGAGCTCGCTCCGCATGATGTTCCGGCTCCTCTTCACCTCCTGCCACACCAGCTCCTCGAACCTGCCGGCGGCGACCTCCACGCCCAACACCCTCGCCCTCACGACCCCCACCACTCTGTACCGCGGCGCGCCGATGGGCAGAAGGCTCCGCACCTTCTCCAGGTAGGGCTTTAGGCGGCTGAGCCAGACCTCCTCGTGGATCTTCCGCTCCACCCAGCTCCGCTCGTCTTCCTTCACCTCGCCCCGCTCCTCCTCCACGGCGTCCCACGGCACCTCCGCCTCGCGGTGGAGAGCCTCCGGCACCTCCCTGCTCCGGCTGAGCGGAGAGGCGAGGCGCACCAACATGCGTTCTCTATACAGCGGCGCGCCGTCGGCTAGGTACTCCACGTAGGCCACGTAGTACCCCCCGCCGGGCTCCGCCCGCCTCCCCGGCAGAGGCCCCAGCTTAGCCTCCAGCCCCTCCTCCACCAGCTGCCTAGGCTTCCACCTAATCTTCTCCCTCTCCCTCATGATGGCTTCGATCTTCTTTTTAAGCGCCTCAAGCCGCCCGCCGGCGGCCGCCTCGTACACCTCCGCCTCTGTGAGAAACGCCGAGGACCCCACCTCCAGAACTCTTCTAAACGTGTCCTCGGCAACTTCATACACCTCAAACTCGCCATAGCTCTGAGGCGGCAGAGCCCTGAGGGAGATCTCATACAGCTTCTCCAAAAGGGAGAGATACATGTCGAACTCATCCCTCTCGGCGGCCGGAGTCTTCAACACCATGTCCACCACGTATACAACTTCCTTCTTCTGGCCGAACCGCCATATCCTCCCCACCCGCTGGACGTGTCTAGTGGGGCTCCACACTACCTCGTAGTTAACTACCACGTCGAAGCTCTGCAGGTTGACGCCCTCCGACATTATGTCCGTGGAGATGAAGAGGGCGGTCTCGTGGCTCTCCGCCAGAAGCGCCGCCTCCCGGCCCACGTCTATCTTCTCCCTGGCCCGCGACGTGGCGTACATGACACCCAGCCAGCCGCAGTCGGCCCTAGCGAAGCCGTCCCCCGAGTCCACCACCTTACAGCCCGAGGCGAAGGCGTTGAAGAGGTACTCCGCCGTCGTGGCGTACTCGGTGAAGACCAAGATTTTGTGGCCCCTCAAGACCTCCACCAGCCTCCTCAACGCGGCGAGCTTCCTATCTGAGGCGGAGGCGAACCTCTCCGCATACGCCGCCAAATCCCTCCACCCCGCCACGTTGCCTATACACGCGTCGAGCTCCCCCTCCTCAAGGGCCTCCTCGTCACACCTCCCCCCGACCACCCTGCCCAAGGTCTTGAAGAAAGAGACGGGGCTCGACATGGCCCTCTTCTCCACCACAACCCTCACAATGGGCTCCACGTTGGCTTTTTTCAGAAGGCTGAGCACCGCATAGAGCGCCTGCGCCTCCTCCCTAGAGGCCTTCACCTGCACCACCCAGTACCTTATGGAGGGGAAGATCTTCTTACCCTCGTACTCCTCCACATCCCTCTTCTCCCTCCTGACAACGACGTCGACAAGAGACTTGAGGAACTGGAAGTCCCTCTCGTCGCCGGTGTGCGGCGTGGCGGTCAAGAGGAGGCAGCCGCCCGCCGCCTTGCAGAGGTGCGAAAGCCGCTGCCTCTGCGTCCCCAGCCTGACCTTATGCGCCTCGTCCACCACCACGAGATCCCAGTGGATGCGGCTCAGCGCCTCGAGGTACTCCGGCATCTTCGCCCTGTCCAGCGTGACTAGGTACACCCTGTGGCCTATGGGGAACTCCGGGTTCTCCACGGTGAAGTGGGGGACGTCGAACCGCCGGAGCTCCTCCTCCCACTGCCCCAACACGGCGCGGGGCACCACCACCAAGACGTGGTTGACGCGACCGATCTCCATCAACGCCTTGACGAGGAGAAGGGCCTGGATGGTCTTCCCCAGCCCCACGTCGTCGGCCAGCAAGACCCGGGGCCGCGCCAGCCAGAGGGCGTCAGACACGAAATCCAGCTGATGTTTATACAGCTCCTTCCCCGCCGACCTGAGGATCTCCACTAGAGAAGTCACGGCAGGACCTCCCGATACGCCTTAGCCATCTTGGCGAAGGCGTCCACCACCCGCCTGCAGCCGCCGCCCCCCGACCTGCAGAGCCACAGCCGGTAGAGCAAGGCGTCTGCGATCAGCGCCGTCTCGTGGAGCCGGAGAGACGCGGCGAGGAACTCCGCGTCGCCGGGCTGAAGCCCGCCCCTCCTCGCCAGGAGGTAGACAAGCGCCCTCTCAAACGGCACCCTATCCCTAAACACCAGCACCCCCTCTCCCTCCTCCACGTGCCTGCCGAACTCCCAAGGCCAAAGCCTCCGCAGAAACTCAGCCACCTCCTCAAGCGGCACGCCAACCTCGAACCTGCCCTCAGCCGCAACCACAGCCACCCGCCGAGGCCCCCTCCTCTTGATCAACATTCCTCCTCCACCTCCACCTCGTATTTGAGGGGTCTCCCCTTAAACCTCTGAACCATGTCCTCGTCCACCGCCGCAGGCTGCTTGAACCTAAACACGGCGTCTACGGCAGGCGACACGTCTTGCACCGCCCGCAGAAGCCTAAGAGCCCTGTTCCTGGCCTCGGCGCCCGACACCGCGAACTTCGCGTTTAGGCTAAGCTCCGTCTCCGGATCCGCCTTCCTCGCCCCCACCTCAAAAACAAAGACAAGCCCCCTCCCGGCGAAGTAGTTCAACAACGACTCGGCGTCCTGCACAGAGGTCGCCTGAACCGCCCTCAACATCTCGCCCGGGCCCACCTCGAACTTCGTCACCCCCCTCCTACACTTCCCCCTAACCTTAATCGTGACGGTCTTCCTGTCCCGCGCCCCGTCTCTAAACACCCCCTCCACCTCAAGGGCATACGCCCCCGGCTCCGCAGGCACATCCACCTCAAAGACGTAGCGCCGCCCCGACACCCCCTCCTCCCGCTCCTCAGCCCACACGTTCAGCCTGTACTTCACAGCCAGAAGGTCGTCGGTGGCCACCACCTCCACCACAAGCCGGGACCCCGGCGCCCGCTCCACCACCGGCGCAGGAGCCCTGTCCACCCTCACGTCGATGCCCCTCTGTAGCACCTCCTCCACCACCCTCCCCTCCGTCAGAAACGACCACTCAGACCGCGCCGCCAGAACCTCGTCCACAGCCCTCTTAACCTCCTCCCCACTCGGCCTCCTATACACCACGTAGAGCCGCGAAGACCCCGTGGAGAGCTGAGCCAGCTGCCTCAAGAACGCCTCCACAGCCCACTCCTGGAGCCGGCCCCGCCACATAAGCGGCGCCACCCCCGTGTCCTTGTCCAGAGGCGGAACCTCGCAACCAGACTTAGAAAGCCACCTCACCGACCCATCCACCTCAAAGAGACACCTACACCCGGCGCAGTAGTCCCGCACAGCCTCCACAAACTCGTCAAAAGATATCGGAGCCGCCGACAGGCGCTCGTTGAAGAGATACACGCTCCAGAGATCCCCCAGCTTCTTGAAGCCGTCCCACTCCACCACGTCCTTCTCAAACAGAGACCTCACCACCTGCGATTTGAGGTCAGCCCTCCTCCTGGCGACGTCCGTGAGGTACTCATCCAGCCGCCTGGCCTCGACATCGGCGAACCCCGCCGCCACCCTCCGAAGCCACGTATACGCCGTGTTCTTCAGCGACGCCTTCGCTCTCTCCCTCCAACGCTCAACCCTAGAACGGAGCAGCTGCTCCATCTCCCGCCTCAGCCGCTCGTCCCCCTCCTCACCGAGGAGGTCCGGGAAGTACATGGGGAGGTTGCCCAGAACCTCCTCAGCGGCCTTGACAACCTGGCCGAGGGCCACCGCCCCCTCCCTAACGCTGGAGACGTTCACCAGCCTGGAGAGCAACTCCCTGGCGTCCGGGGGCAGCTCAGCCCTGTCGTCCCGCCTAACCACAAACAAGTTGTTGCGCCGCCTCGGCACGCCGAACTCCAGGAGGTCCACCGCGAGGACGGACTTGTCCACCTCCTCCAGCGCCTTCTGCCAGGCGTCCCGCGCCGACACCACCCTGACCTTACCAAACGTCTTCTCCCCGGGCCCCGAGATGTAGACCGACGAGAAGGCGCCGGCCCTCTCCCTCAGCAAGCTGGCCACCTCGTCCGCCACCACCTCCCAGCCGTCCTCGTCGGAAAACTTGCCCATGGCCTCCCTAATCGCGTACGCCTCGTCGCCCACGAACCAGTAGATGTACCTATCCCCAAGCCTCGCCACGTGCAGACCCACGTCGGTCACCCGAGCCAACACGTCCCTCACATCCACAGGCCTCACGTCGACCCCGTTGTAGGCCCCCAGCACCAAGTCGTCCTCCGTCGGGTAGAGCACCGCCACCGGGAGGAGCTTCGCCAAGAAAGTAACAAGCAGGATATGCCTAAGGACGGAGACGGCGGCCTTCCCGCCCGCCTTCTTAACGTCCTCCTCATACAGCGACAAGAGGCGGCTCCAATAATCGGCGTAGGGCCCCCCGATGATGAGCAGATCCCTAGGCTCGGGGAGGTGGGCGAAGGTCACCAGCTCGCCCGACGCCGCGTTCAGATAGGCCCGGGACAGCGTACGCAGAAGCTCCCTCGTCAGCTGAACCCTGGTACGCTCCGCCACAGACTCGTCAGCCAGCCTAAGCAACACGTCGAGAAACACCGGGTTGAAGGGGTACGAATCCTGAAGCCTCCTCTCGTACTCGGCAAGCTTCTCATCCCGCACCACCCCCCTCAACGGGGCCAGATCCACGCGGGTGGGCTGGACGCCGGCCCACCGCCTAAAGACCAAGGCGATGTTCCTCACCGTGTCGAGAGCCACCTTCACGTGGTTCATCCTCTGCACCACAAAGAGAGAAGACGACGCCTCAGTCGCCGGACGCGACTCCGGGAAGAGGGCGTAAGACACGAAGAGGTAGGCCCCCCGGCTCTCAGAAACCACCTCCGCAAGCGTCTGCAGCCACGGCACGAAGCCGGCTTTCTCGTCGAAATACTGAGCCTCGTCGAAAACCACCACAAGCGGCGCGTTCCGCGTCACCACATCCCTCAACCCATCCTTCGTGCGGGAGCTCCACAGCTGAGCCGCCACAGCCTCAGGCTCCCGGTCGTGGCGGAAAACCGCCACGTTGGGAACCCGCTCAAGGGTAGGCGCCTCAAGCTCAATGCCGAACTCCGCCAGATACCTCCTCACGCACTCCCCACTCCCCTTACACCTCCTATACAGCGCGACGACGTGCAGGACAAAGGCGAGGAAGTGCGACTTGCCCGCCCCGAAGAGAGCCGGAAGCAGGTAGATCTGCGGCTCCCCCGACTCCAGGCGGCGCAGGAAATCCTCCACGTACTGCCTAAACCCCGGCGTCACGTAGGTCACCCTCAGAAAATCCTCCGGCCGGCAGTAAAGCTCGTGCTGAGGAGCCGGCCGCCCGTTGAGAAAGAGGGCCCTATAGACCTCGTACACGTCAACCGCCGGGCTGACCCTCCCCTCGGCGAGAAGCTTCACAAAAGACAT
>CAMLLK010000022.1 GCA_946480885.1 uncultured Thermoproteales archaeon | reverse complement strand
CGGACTCCCTGGTGGGGAGGCTTACGGGTGTTGTGGCGGAGCCCCCTCTGAGGCTCTCCGCACTTGTCATTATTAAAGCCGTGGAGCACTGCCCCAGTGCGCCACTTCTCGACATTAATAAAAGCCGTTTCCCTTATGTGTCAGAACATTAGGCCGGCCTCCGTTGAGGAGGTCGCGGAAGCGGATGCCGTGGACGTAGTCGCCGGCTATCACGTCGGCCAGTCCTCCCCCCTCACGGTGGAAATCGGCGGCGTAAGGCTGTCGCTATAGGGGGCGTTGTTAGTAGTGGAGAGGGGAGGGGGGAGGAGGGCGAGGTTTCTCCCGGATAAATACGAGGCCAGGCCTGCGGCCGTGGTGGAGACCGCGTGTTTTGAAAGGGTAGTGGCGGCTTTAGTAAAGGCCTTGAGAGAGGCGGGCTTGCTCAGCGTGTATAAAATAGACTTCGCCGCCCTCGACATGCTGGGAGTGATGTTGCACGAGGAGAAAGACGCCGCTACCCTCTTGGCTCTAGCCGGCGGGGCGAGGGACACAGCCCCCAGGCACGGGCGTGCGGGCTGGGAAGACGGCGGTGGCGCTGATGGCTCACAACAAAAGGCCGGCTTTGTGGGGCGCGGCGGGGGGAGGGCCGCGTTCACAACAGTGGCAGAGGCTTTGAGGAGGGCCGGCGTTAGGCCCGCGTTTCCCCTGGCGGTGATCGTGTTGGCCCTCGCGGAGAGCTTTACCGCAGAGGAGTTAAGCGCTTTGGCGTCTAGAGTTGAGGAAGTGGTGGAGAGGCTGAGGGAGTTGTTATGAAGTGCGAGCCGTCTAAAAGGGCGGCGGCGGAGCTGGGGCCTCTGGCTTGGGAGATGGCCTCAGTCTGGTGTTGGTGCGAAGAGGGGCTCAGGAGGGAGGGCTCCCGCAGCCCCCTCCTTAAAATCCAGGCGCTGGCGGTGCTATGCCTTTCCTCTTTCGCCGCAGTTTTAGAGGCGAGGGGAGGAGTGGTTAGGGCTGAGTTCGAGGGCTACCTCTGGAGGCTGAGGGATTTAGACAAGGGGGCTTTGGGGAGGGCCAGGGCTTTAATTATGCCGCAGAGAGAGGGGGCAGTCCCCTACTCGGCGTTTTTAACCTACGCCGCCTTCGCCTACAAGAAGGCAAGAGACGCCCTGAGGGCGGCCTTCGGGAGGGATAGGCCGGTGGCCGATCTGTTGAAGGAACTGGCCAAAGGTTTATCCGCCCGGAGGCTGGAGGAGGCGTGAGGCCCGTTAAAGTAGTAGTACATGCCTCTTTAGACGGCGGAGTTGGGAAAACCACCTTAAGCAGTGTTCTTGCAGTGGCCAAGGGGTATACGCTTTTAGTGGACATGGACTGGGAGAAGGCGGAGCTGTCACAGCTTTTCAGAGCGCCTAAAAAGCCGGGGTGGCTGGCGCCGTATCTCGACGTGGGAATGCCGTATGTCCACCGCGTTAATCCCATGCTGTACATCATCCCGGGCTACGAGGCGGCCGATTTATTTATGCGCTACGGAGAGGACTTCGCCAAAGAGGCGGAGGAAGTCGTTGTTGACTTTATAGAGCACCTCCCGGCGCTAGTGCAGCGCCTTAGAATACCGGTGGATACTATAATTGTCGACACCACTGCCGCGTTGCGGCTAGACCTACTGGCGAAGTTGCAGAAAATTGGCGCCTACAACGTCTTTGTCGCCGACCGCCGCCTTATCTCCCGCATATCTGACGTCAAGGCGGAGCAGTACCGCCGCTACATGGCCTACTCCTCCTTAGTGGTGGTAAACCAGTTAGAAAAGGACGAAATGAAAATCGCCCGGAAAATCACCCCCGTGGCAATTAAGCGTGTTGCCATTAGGGATTATTACGGCGAGTCGATAGCCAACGATATATTAAAAGACCGCGAAAACCGCAAGTCCATTGACCACATTCTCACTCGCATTAAGTCAATATAATATGCCGCGCCCTCGGCTTAGGCCGTGATTGAGGAGTACATAGAGCTAGCCGCCGTCACGGCGCTGGCAGTAATTGCCATTACAGCCTTCGCCTACATATTCGCCTACACCACAACGCCAGCCGCCTGCCAAGCCGTTAGGCTCGCGGCGGAAAACCCAGGCAGCGAGTTAGTAGTGTACGGAAGGGTGAAGTACGAGGCGGCGGGAGACCGCGTGTTCATATGCGGCCTTGTTATTGAGAAAAGTAGAATAATAATCGAAAAGACCGAGGGAGCGCTCAGAATTGGAAGCACTGCCGATGGTGTCGTATACATCCGTTGAGCGCTACAGCCCAGCGGGCGAGTACATCCGCCTCGTCATACTGAGGAGGCTGGTCAAAGGCCCCGCCACAGTAGAGGAGTTAGACGCCGTAGCCAAGAGGGCCGTGGAGGCGCTCGGGGTGAGATACGACTGGAGAGTCTGGCCTGAACTTGTGAAGAGGGAGGCAGTAATTGAAAACGGCGTGGCGAGGCTGACTCCCTACGGCGAAGTTTTCGTGAGGGAGGCGTTAAAAGAAGTAGAGGAGTGGCTGGGCAAGGTTTTTCCCCAGTTGAGAGGTGCTGGGACATGAAAACAGTGGCCGTTGTGGGCCCTCCGGGCTCGGGGAAGACCCTAATAGCAACGTCGTTGGCAATATACTTGCATCTGGCATCGGCTAAAGCTGTCTATATCGATAGAAGTATAACTAAAGCTGGCTCCCACCTGTTAAAGGACTACGTCCCCCCAGCCGCCGACTTGGACGAGGCCGCCGACATGGGCGCCCACTACGCCGTAATTGACTCAGCACCATACGATGTGCCTCCTGCCGATGTATACGTTGTAGTGTTAGAGCCTCCCGACGTTAAACACTTCAAACAATTTAGGCAGGAGGGCATCCACATCGTAGTGAACAAGGTCTCCAAGTGGTCTCTTAGCGGTGTGCCATTTGATTCACGCGTCCACTGGGCAATGCAAGCTGGAATACCGCCAATAGTGGCGCAACTCAAGGGTTTTGAGAAGACTAGGAAGAGGATAGTAAGGGCGGTAAAGGAAATTGCCGACGGGCTATGACCAAAAGGAGGGAAGTCGGCTATCTCGAGCTGAGGAAAGAGCTGATGAAGAAGATGGAGGAGCTGGGCAAATTGTCCAAGGGAGTGCGGACGCTCCCAGACCCCATGCCTCCTGGCACTAAGATTGGCGTCCTCCCTCAACAAAGCTGGGTCGAAATACTCCAAGTTAAGCCGAAGAACTTAGAGGCTTGGGACCTCTGTGTGGAATTTTTACACGACTATGAGTGTTACAAAAAGGCAATTGACCTCTGGCACAACAAAGACTATTACGGAATTATTCTCCGCGCCGTGATGTTTGGAGCCGATGTTAGGGCCGTGATAGATGCCCTCCACCGCGGGGATTACAACAAGGCCAGAGAGCTGGCCTACAAGGGGAGGATACCCGTGCAAGAAATGGACGAAATTCTAATGAAACACAAGGGCGAGAGGAGGGGGCCATGAAGTACTACAACCGAGTACTCCTTTTGTTCGCCGGGGGGCTGTTGTTCGTGGCCGTCACGGCCCCCCAGTGGCCTCCCGTTGCTCTACTGCTGATACCGCTTATACTAATGCACGGCGAGGACTTGTTAGTATGGCTGTACAGCAGATTTGCGCCGATAGAGCCCATTCGTATGAAACATCCTGATGACGAAAGGTGTGCCTACGACCCTAGGCATCGGTTGTACCACTGGCTTTGGAAAATGGAGCCGAATAGGAGCTTATTCGGAGTGGAGAGCGCCGAGGCCATACACGAGCTGTACAATAAGCTGTCTCTACAACGGGGAGAGTGGCTCACCTATGTCGTTATCGGCGATGAGAAGTTCGTTAGGTTCACTAGCCGCCGTTTTGACCCGGCCCGCGTTAAGCAGGTAGAGGCCGTGCTTAACGAGTTCTACGTCGTTACGCGGGAGGGGGCTTGGGTTGGTCCTCTAGGCGCTGGGCGGCCCTTGCGCAAATGGCCCTACCTCACGGCGGCCTTCTGGCTGTTTTACTCCTTCCTCGGCGGCGCGTGGGTATTAGCGGCAGTCCTCCCACTGTGGTTGTGGGTTGTCCACAGGTTTGTTAACGGCTACGTAGAGGTGCCGCTGATAGTCAGGTTCACCCACAGGAGCCTCGCCGAGTCTTGGCCTGCAAACCGCCAAATCCTTGAACTACTGGCAGGGGCAGACGCGAGGATATACGCCTCAATGCCGCGGTGGGCAGTGGCCTTTGCCGACAGGCCGCCGACTGAAGTGATTAAGAAATTCCAAAGGACATACGAGGGCAGGGACACTGGGAAGAGGCTAGTGCGGCTTGGGGAGCTGACGCCGTTATTGGAAAGAATTTCACATCACAACGAGAGGCCGATTGTAGTGTATCCATTCGGCACCGCCGACGTTCACACTCAGAACCTCTCTCTGGATTACTTGGCCCAGGCGGAGATGTGGCGCTTAAAAGACGGGGTCAAGGCCTTGACCGGCGACCTAATGCGTTTTCCCATATTCTACGGCGGCCAGCTTTTGGGCAAGAGCCGTTACATTACCCTGGCGTACGACAGATTCGGACGCCCCGTCTCCGTGCCCATAGACGCCCTGCCCAACGTCCACGGAGTTATCGTGGGCATTTCGGGGATGGGGAAGTCGTGGACTGTGGCCAGCTGGCTTAAACAACTGGCGAGAGAAGTAGGCGTGGTTGTCATTGACCCCCACGGCGATTACGAGAGGTGGGCCGGGCTCGTGGGGGCGAGGGTGTATAAAGTGCCCGCCGAGCTTCCCGAGGATCTTCCCGAGGTGTTAGCCAGGAGCGTCTGGTTTACGCCTGTTGCCGCTGCGTTGAGAATTGACTACAAGGGGCCGGAGTCTCTTAGGTCTTATCTGGAGGAGGAGGCGGCTAGGAAGGGGTTTAGGCCTAATTTCGTAAAATTCGAGGGGAGGCATATTGTTTTTGACATATCGCTAATTGGGCAAAAAGACTCGGCGGCGCAGGGCTTCTGGGCCACCCTGCTCCTTATTTACATCTTGGACAAGCTCACCGAGAGGAAGACCGAAAGGCTAGAGTACGTGGTGCTTTTCGACGAGGTTGGAGTTTTAGACACCTTGGGAATTGGCGACGTCTTAAACCGCATTTTGAAGGACATGGTGAGGGGCGGGCGCAAATACGGCTTTGCCGTCTGGTTTGTAATACAGTCGGCCACTATGCTGGACAGAATGCTCCTTGAGACGGCCTCTATTGTCCTAGTCTTGGGAGGCCCCATGAGGTCGTTAAAACACAGCGTAGACGTACTAGTCCTCAGCCCCTCCGACATCTCCTACCTAACCAGCGCGCTTACTCCCTACGAGACGTCTCTGGGAGGACAGCCTTATGCCATGGGCGTGTTATTGTTATCGCCGCGCGAGATTAAATACCACGTGAAAATACCGCTGGATCCCCAGTTAAAGCCGCCGAGAAAATGAGCGAGAGGGAGATCTGCCTAAGGAGGCCCGACCTCTGCGACCCCATGGCAGTGGCGAGGGAAGAGGCGTGGCGCGGTGCGCCGGGTACGGGTACTGTCGACATGGCGGAACTGTTGCGGAAAATGGCCGGGGAGCCCTCGCCGACTGTGCCCGAGCCGCCTCCCCCCGCCCCTCCCATGCCGCCCGATATTCAGCCCCAGTGGGGAGTTCCCATTAGGGTGAGGGGGCTGTTGTTCTCCTCCTATTGGAGGCTGGTTAACACTCCATACGCCCAGCTCGGAGACGTGGTGGTCGTGAAAAGCCCGCAGGAGGTTTACGTCCTCCGCAGAGACCGCAGGGCAGATAGGTGGCTTGAGCCGTCTGACTCTCTCTACATCTCGGGGCACGTGGAGAGGCAGTTTTGCGTTTACGGCTTTGTGCTACAACGCTCTATCGAGTTAATCGCCCAGCTCTTCCGCTCCGGCAGATACGCTCTTGTAATCGGGTGCGACCCTAGGGCTATTGTGAAGCCGTCTAGGCGTTATGAATTGGCGCAAATATGGCGTTATGAGGGATACGTCGTTAACGCAAGCCCGGCGAGGCTGGCGGTAATTCGGCTAGACGACGCGGTCAAGCCTAGGATAGCCCTCAGCTACTTCAAGAAGGGTTGCCCAATATACAGCCTCTGGGCAAACCAACTGCTTTCGATGATAGGCGTTCCTGTTCAATTGACGTGTTAATGACGCTGGAAATTGTCATTGGCTCGGTCATGGAGGGCAAAGCCGAGAGGCATTACACCATATGCCCGGCCGACAAGACGACTGGCATTGACTTTGAGCTGACGCCGGAGGGTCAGCTGGTGTTTACTACAATATTTTTTAGGTATAATTACCCGATATCGCCCATAAGGCGCACCTCCGACCTCCTCCAATGCTCTTCGCCGTTATGCCTACTATTCCGCTTTGCCGACTATTCGGAGCTGGGAGAGGAGCCCGGGCAGTATCAGATGAAGATGGCGCTCGCCGACCCAGTCCAATTGGCCATTGGACTGGCGCTGGCGCACTACTTAGACGTCAAATACGGCGGGGGGTGGTTAGTGGAGGTGTACTCAGACGCCTGGCCCCAGTTCACAGACCTATTGGCCACGGCTAAGGCCTTAGACGGCGTTTTGCGCGTCTACACCTCAGTGTACGACCCCAGGGCTGTTATTGCCGACCGCGTGATAATGGCTGTGTCGTCGTTGACGCATGAAGGCCTCGCCATGAAGAAGGAGTGGCGCGGGGGGCGCTTGTGCAAGCCGTTAGTGCCTGAGCCCGTTGCAGAAGTAACCGACCAAGAGGTGTTTGAGCTGTTGAAGACGATGTGGGAGTCCGGAGGATTCCTCTCGTTGAAGTACGCACAGGAACGCTATGGCGAGGCGCTTATACGCGCGTCTCAAATGGGCCTTGTGCGCATAGACACGCTGACGCTGACAGTGCGCATAACAGACCTCGGCCTCAGGGCGCTGGGGGCATGATGCACCGCTACTTATTCCACTTGGTCACGTCAGTTGAGGGTAATGCGTTGATAACCGGCCTGCCGGGAACGGGAAAGACTAGCCTAATCAAGTGGTCTCTCAGGGACATTCCCCCTGACTATATTGTTATCATCTACGACACGGCAGAGGACTTCCAAAGCCCCAGATTATGCGACCACTCGGGGAAGTTCTCGGTAAATCCCCTTGATTTACAGCCGGCCCGCGTGGTGGAAATACTGGAGGAGAGCCTCGCGGCCACATACGGCGAATATCCCTATTTGCTAACACCCGCAATGGCAGAGCTACTCCACCGCGCTATAGAGCGCGGCTACAAGACGCTGGGCGAGATTAGACAGCGCATTGTGGAAATCGCCGAGTCCCACGAAATGGACACGGCGTATGCGGTTAGGAGGCGTTTAGTCCACTTCGACACTGAGCAGTTCAGCAGGACGGATGTGCCGATTAAACACGGCCGCTCCACGTGTATTGACATCTCCGGCCTTGACCGCGTTGGCCGCTTAGCATACGTACTCTTCCATTTGGAGCTGACCCGCTCCGCCAAGAACGTCATATACGTCATTGACGAGGCCCACCGCTTTCTGGCCTTTGCGAATAGGTACTCTCTGCTTACAGACCACTTGAGGACTGGGAGGGCCTCGGGGAGGTTTTTCGTGTTAGTCTCTCATTCGTTTAGAGAGTTCCAGCGCCACCTTGGCTACATCAAGTTGATTATCAGATTCCCCGACTGGGATATGGACGAGAGCCGTACCACCCCCCTCTCCCCCTCCGAGGCGGTGGTGACTATTAGAGCCGCATCGGTGAGGGCTTTGGAACATCTCTCGAAGTTCGTGCCGCTTCGCGGCACCTGGGGCCAGCTCCGCATGACGGTGCCTCCATATGGGCAGTCATAACCGCCGCGACCCCCTAAGGGAGGCGGTGGAGAGGCTGAGACAAGACTTCCCCGGCAAGTCCCACAGCTGGATGAGAAGAGCCTTGCTAAGGCTCGGCGACGTTAGAGAGGTTAGAGAGGATCTCTACCTGGTGGAGGGTAGGCGGGAGCTGGGGGACTGGAGGCCTCTCTACCAGGTGTGGTTTTCCGAAAAAGAGGGAAAGTGGTACTGCACCTGCTACTTCTCCACCTTTGGCCTGCGTAGAAAGAAAGACATATGCACCCACGTTGCGGCGGTCCTCCTCTATCGTAGATATAAGAAGGCCTTGGAGAGGCTTGAGCGAAGGCGGGTGTACGTGGCCGAGGCGGAGGTGGAGTGCAGGCAGAGGATCGCGGCAGACGGCGAGGTTTACGTAAAGCCCGTGGGGGCGAGAGACCTAACCTTTTACGCAAACCCGAGGTACAGGGTGTTGGTTATTTCAAATACAAGGCGGATAGTCGTGAAATGCGGCAGTTATGAGGTGGCGGAAGTGGAGGGCGAGGAGGTGCCGCTGGCCACTGCGAAATTTCTGGCAGAGAGGTTTTATGAGAGTTAAAACGAGGAAAGGCGTCTTCGAGCTTTTGCCGGATTCCTGGGCCAATTACAGACGCCTCTACGTAGACGTCTTCTCAGTGGCGGCCTCGCTCTCCTACCCCGAGGAGTTGTTTAAATCAGCCGCCGAAGCCGGCGTTAACGTTGTGTTTGTGGTGG
>CAMLLK010000021.1 GCA_946480885.1 uncultured Thermoproteales archaeon | reverse complement strand
TTTTTCATCGCTTATATCATCTGAATATTGATATAGAACTCCTAGAGAGCGGCCTAGGCTTTTAGCAATGTCTAGAATATCTCTCCTGCCTAAAACCATCGCCGGTAGAACTAACGCCGCCTCTATCAACGGCGCGGTTTTATACTCAGCGGCTTTTTCATATTCGCCGTCTAGATCTAAAGCTTGGCCTTTTGCAAGTCTTTGCGCTACGTCTGTTAAATACTCCACGACCTCGGGCCCCAATTGGACGGCTCTTTTTATAGACTCAGCTATAAGCCAATCGCTCGCCACTATTGATCTACTGTCGCCGTAGGCCACCCTTGGCGTTTTTACTCCTCTTCTCTCTTCATGTCTATCCATTACGTCGTCTTGAAGAAGCGACACTATATGTAGAAGTTCTACAATTGTGGCGGCTTGTATAATCCTCCAGTCTGTTACAGAGCGGCGGTTTATACTGTAGGAAAAAGTGAGAAGGAGAATAGGTCGTAGAAGTTTTCCAGGTCTTTCGATATAATACCTAACGACCTCGCGTAGAGTATTAGGCTCAATATCTCTACCCACTTTTTGTAAATCCACGTGGACTTCCTCCAGCGCTTTCAACACCTCGTTTGGTAGAAGAGACACGTAGATAAAAACTTCTTGGTATATTTATCTATGTTAACAACACTATTTAGTTCTATAGCGCCCCTCCGGCGTTTTTTCAACCTTCCCCTCTCTAATTAATCTAGTTAATTGAGCTTTTACAATAGCAACTTTTTCTATACCTAGCGCCTTAGCTATCTCTTCAGCTGTGAATTCTTTACCTTTATTCTGAGCCATATATTCATATATTTTAGTCTTAACTCCGAACGGCATAGATATAGTTAAGTATTACAATTTTTAAAGTTTAAAGTTAGTGAACAGTAACTTTAAAACCTGGGCCTTAGAGCCATCTAATGGTGAAATTGGCGTTAGTAGTGGCAGAATTCAATTACGACGTTACTCAATTAATGTTACAAAAGGCGTTAGAACATGCGAAATTCCTCGGGGCCGAGGTCACGTATGTGATTAAAGTACCGGGAGTCTTCGATATACCCATGGTATTGAGAGATTTAGTCACGCGCGAAGATGTTGACGCAGTTGCTACGTTGGGGGCAGTGATCCAAGGCGCTACAAAACACGACGAAATTGTGGCGCAACAAGCCGCGAGAAAGATATTAGACATAGCTGTAGAATACGGCAAGCCTGTCACTCTAGGGATAATTGGACATGGGGCAAATAGAATACAGGCTTTAGAGAGAGCTGAGGAGTATGCAAGAAGGTCTGTAGAGGCCGCCGTGAAGTTGGCGAAAAGAAAACAACAATTAAGAAGTGTCAAGTACGGAGGATCTACAGTCTTTATAGATTAGTAAACTGGCGTTATCCAACTGAGATATTTCTCTACCTCTCCTCTTACTGTTTTTTCATATATAGTAGCTAACTTCGTCGTGATGGGGCCTGGCTTTCCGTCTCCGATAGGTCTATTATCTACTTCCACCACAGGCGTAACCTCGGCGGCTGTGCCGACTAGAAATACCTCATCGGCTGTATATACCTCTTCTCTCGTTATTGGCTTCTCGACTACAGACATCCCAATGTCGCTAGAAATTTTCATAATTGTGTCTCTAGTTATCCCTTCAAGAATAGAGGTATGCACCGGCGGCGTGTAGAGTTTGCCGTCTCTAACTATAAATATATTCTCGCCAGAGCCTTCTACTACGTAGCCAGAGGAATCCATTAACAACGCCTCGTCGAATCCGCGACTTTTTGCTTCCACCATTGCCAAAACTGAGTTGACGTAAATTCCGCCTATCTTTGCCATGACTGGGAGCATTGTATTGTGTACTCTACGCCAACTGACTATCGTGGCTCTTATGCCTCCACTAGGTAAATATTTACCAAAGGGAAATACAATAATTGCTACGGAGACGTCTAGCGACCTGACGTCTAATACCACCGTCGGCGTTGAAACAAAGGCGAGAGGTCTTATGTATATATCTTCTCTAAAGCCGTTTGCCCTTATAGTCTCTATAATGGCTCTTTGAAGTTCCTCTTTAGTATAGGGCATTTTTATACCGAGGATTTTCGCAGATTTGAACATTCTATCTATATGTTCTCTAAGTCTAAACACATAGACGTTATCACCAGCTCGATATCCTCTAATGCCTTCAAATATCGACGTGCCGTAGTGAAGGGCGTGTGTTAATACATGTACTTTAGCCCTATCCCAGTCTAAAATTTCGCCGTCTAGCCAGACGTATTTTGCACGTATTTTCATGGTTTAAACAAAAGTTTTCTAACCTCAATCCCCACCTTCTCAATTTCGTGGTTTTTCGCCTCTTCCATTAGTTTCCTAAGCAGGTGGGCGCCTTTGGAGTATTCATCAACCCACTCTTTTGCAAATTTTCCACTTCTCACTCTCTCCGCCGCGATTAACATTTTTTTCTTCACTTCACTATCTATAATCTGTGGACCTACTGTAAGGCCTCCGTATTTTGCAGTGTCAGACACGCCGTTTAACATCCCATAGATCCCCCTCTCCCATATTAAATCCATTATTAACTTCGCCTCGTTTAGTACTTCAAAATATGCCACTTCGGGCTGGTAGCCTAGTTCAACCAATACTTCAAAGCCTTTTTTAATCAACTCCATGAGGCCCCCCACTAGTACAATCTGCTCGCCAATAAGATCTGTCTCTGTCTCTTCTGCAAAGGTAGTCTCTATAACGCCCGCTCGAGTGGCCCCGATTCCTTTTGCAATTGCTAAGGCATATTTAAAAGCAGAGCCGCTGTAGTCTTGATACACGGCGACTAACGCCGGGACTCCTCTACCTAATAGATATGACTCTCTGACGGCTCTGCCCGGCCCCTTCGGGGCGACCATTACTACATCTACATGGGGAGGGGGTTTGATAAGGCCGTAATGTATATTAAAGCCGTGTGCAAAATCTATCACATCTCCCTTTTTTAAATTTGGCTCAATACTGTCTTTCCACACCTTTGGCTGCTCCATATCCGGGATTAAAATCATAACTACGTCTCCTCTCGCCACCGCGTCTTCTATTTCGTAAACTCTAAAGCCTTCAGAAGAGGCTAAGTCCCAAGACTTTCCCCCCCTTCTTAAACCTATGATGACATCAAGTCCACTATCTCGTAGGTTCTGCGCCTGTGCTCTGCCTTGTATCCCGTATCCAATTACTGCTATTGTCTTTCCCTTTAGTATATCAAGAGATGCGTCGATATCAGTATATATCTTCGCCATATCTATAAAAACCTAAGGGTTTATATTTATCTCTTCGATTTTAAGAACCTCCGGAAGTTTATCAAGCTTATCTATTAACCACCTTACTTCGTCTACAGGCCCCTCTACTTCTAAATCAATTCTATATATAGAGTCCTCCGAAACTAAATAGAGGTTTTTCAAACTAATCTTCGCCCGCCTGACAATAGCAATGACTCTGCCTATTGAGTCCACCGATCTGTATGTGACAATTCTAATGTTCTTCATAGACCAACTTCACATCCATACCCTCTGGAAGAATTGCCGAAGTCAGCCACTCTCCAGGCTTGACCCAAGGCAACACAATGTCAACCTCACTGTCTATAGTCATATCTACTATCAGAGGCTCGTTGTTCCTCAATGCTTTACTCACTACATTTTCTAACTGTTGATACGACTCGACTTTAATGCCGTCGATGTCAAATGCCTCTGCGATTTTTATAAAATCTGGCCTATTGCTGAACTCCGTTGCTATAATCCGCCGTTGGTAGAGATAGACTTGCCATTGTTTAACTAATTGTAAAGCTCTGTTATCAAATATAACAACTACAATCGGTAAGTCGTAGTCTCTAACTAAGGCTAAGTTGTTCATAGTCATTTGGAAGGAGCCGTCTCCATCAATACACAAAACTGGCCGGTCTCTTGCCGCTAGTTTTGCCCCCAGCGCAGCCGGGATACAAAAGCCCATTGTGCCGAGGCCAGCAGATGTGATGTAGGTATTAGGCGCGTAGACATCCCACGCAATTTCTGTCCACATCTGGTGCGAGCCGACGCCAGTTACAGTTATTGTGTCTAGAGGCGCCGCTCTTCTCAAAATTTTCAAAGCCTTCCACGGGTGGAATAGAGGAGATGAATCGGCTATTTTTGACATAGTTTCCTCATACATTTTACGTATTTTCAAAAGCCAAGATATAAATTTTTGATCTACAGCCCCGGCTTGGATATAATCTAGAAGTATTCTTAAGCTCTCTTTTGCATCTCCAACTATTCCTAAAGTTGGCTTTACATTTTTCCCAATCTCACTTTTGTCAATATCTATATGAATAAGTTTTACACGTCCACTTGATATATTTTCTATTAATTCCTTAAATCTACCCCACGTTCTGTCGCTAAATCGAGTGCCGACTGCTAGTATAACATCTGCATTTGCAAGAGCCGCGTCTGCTTCCGCCCTTCCGTGCATTCCTGCCGGACCCATATAAAGTGGATAGTCGTGAGGAATCGCGGCCTTACCTGGCAATGTGGACACTATGGGGGCCATTAGGATTTTAGATAACTCTAAAACCTCTGGCGTAGCTCTCGACCAGATTACGCCGCCGCCTACTAGTATGACAGGTCTCGACGCCTCTATTAAATACTTAGCTGCTATTCTCAATTTATCTCTATCTGGTGGAGGCGCTACGAATTTTTCAGTGTTTACCATAATGCGATCTTCATAGTCGGGAGCAGTTGCCAGTTGTATATCTCGAGGCAAGTCGATTAACGTAGGCCCTGGCCTCCCCTTTATAGAGATTTCGTACGCTGTCTTAAACGCCGCTGACGCTTCAGATGGCTTTCTCACTTGATAGGTAAATTTCGTAATTGGAGTCACTATCCCAAGTATATCTGTCTCTTGGAAACCATCTCTCCCAAATATTGACGTGGGGACTTGGCCAGTGATCGCCACAACAGGGACCGAGTCCATATAGGCGTCTGCAAGGCCTGTTACTAAGTTTGTAGCACCTGGCCCACTAGTAACAGCGACAACCGCCGGCCTTCCAGCAACTCTTGCATATCCCTCAGCTGCGTGAATAGCCCCTTGTTCATGTCTAAATAATACATGTTCTATGTCTTGTCCATACAAAGCGTCAAATAATGCCATAATCGACCCGCCAGGTATTCCAAGGACGTGTTTTACTCCATATAGTTTAAACGTCTCAACTAGTCTATCTACGACTCTTTTCGAATCCCCAGAGCGAGCCCCGAAGCTACCCCCGACATTGTTAGTAGAAAAAATACGAACTATTTAAACATTACCAACTCTATATAGAGTATATTGTAGTTTATGGTGCTAGATCGCTATCTATAAATCGATCTTAAAAAATTTATTAAGAAAGAAAATGTCTAGGTGGTGTTTAGCAAAATAAAACTAGGTTTAGAGGAGTGGAAAAAAGTCGAAGATGAACTTCAAAGAATATCTCTAGGCGAACCACTAGAATTAGTAATCAACCTCACTCTAGTCGCCACAGACTCTGGAGGACATATTGAAGAAGAACATCACCATGTACATAACCACGACTTTGAATACAACGAATTTACGCGAGACGTTGTGAAGATGATAGATGAAATTTCGAGAAGATATAAAGTAGAAATTCACCAACACTTACACAGCAACCACGGCAGTGTGATGTTTACTATAAGAGATAATCCAAAAAATCTATTAAAAACTCTAAGAGACATATTAGAATATATAAAGTTAGACTGTGAAAAATGTACTTTACATACTTTAGACGGCGAATTTCACATAGGCGACGATCTAGCTGGCCTATATTTTGGCGATTTGTATAAATTGACTATAATACTGCCGGGCGAAGACGGACGTAGGCTCAAAGTCCACGAAGTCCATTTCTAATTTTCTCTATTATACAAGATATGTCTTCTTTACAAGATATCTTTTCTAAATCTTCTAACGCAACGTGGGGGTAGCCGCCTATCCAGATAAATCGATGGATAAATGTGGGGTCGTCTATAGTACATACACAGTCGGAGTCTATCTTATCTAAGTCTTTTGTATATATAACAACGCTGCACTCACATGCAGAGGGACAGTTTAGAATTTTTGCAAGTAAAGAAGGGCCAGCCAATACAGGTATTCCTAATTCGTAGATTTCCCAATAGAGGCGGCACATATTAGATTTTTTCTAAATAGTTTAATTCATTTATATCGTCTATTATAATATAAATGTTTTCTAATGGAATTTTATTAATTTTCTTAATTAGAGTTTTTAGATTTATTTCAATAAATTCAGGTACTAGTGTATCGTCAATTTTTTTAATATATATTTTCACTTACTTATACAACATTTTTAAACAGCTAAATAATAACTTCTTCTCCGAGTGCCGTTGGGACGTAGATATTGTCATATCCCTCATGTGACAATTTTCGGACTAATATCGCCGCAGTTGTCGGCTCTGTGTGTACTAGAATTATTCTTGTTTCTGTAGAAAAACGCTTAATAAACTCCTCTAGCTCTTTTCTACCTGCGTGTGCGCTAAAGTCAAACCACTCTAGTCTTGCCTCGACGCGTATGATAGATCCATCTATTGTTACATATCCTTTATTTAAAATCTGGAAGCCTGGAGTATTAGGCGCTTGAAACGATGGTAGAAAGACGCCGTTCTTTTTATCTACTGCAATCTTCTTAAAATAATATAGAGCTGCCCCTCCTTTCAACATGCCGGCGGGTGATATTATAATCGAGGGGCCTTCTAATGCGCCTTTTCTAACGTAAGTATTTGGGACTTCAATAGTAGTATCTAACGCCTTTTTGTAAAGAGCTGGGTCTTTTAATAAATGTGGGTATCTACCTACAATTTGGTTTATCTGCCTTGCCAGTCCGTCTATATATATTGGATATTTATCAAGTCCGTGTTTAACTAGAGTTAATAAGAGTTCTTGAGCTCTACCAAGCGCAAATGAGGGTATTAAAACAACGCCTCCGCCCTCTACTACTTCTTTGACTGAGTTTACAAATTCTTTTTCCAACTTCTCCCGCGGGGGGTGGTCGGCGCTTGCATATGTGGCCTCCATTATGACTACGTCTGGGCTCTTAGGCAGATTGTATACGTCTGCGCCTCTTAACATATTAGTGTCTATTGTATTGAAATCGCCTGTAAAGACGACAACTTTGCCCTCTATTTCAATTACTCCAATGGCGCTGCCTGGAATATGTCCAGCGTTAAACGTAGTCAACACGGCATCTCTTCCTATCTCAACCGGTTCTCCGTATGTTAATGGAAAGGCATTTGACATAGTCTCTCTAACCTCTTCTTGAGTATATGGCAGATAGTAGCCCGATAGTTTTATGGTATCTGTATACATCAAATCGCTTAGCTCCATTGTGAGAGGAGTTGCGTAGAGTGGCATCTTTGCCGAGACGTAGAGCGAAGGTATCCCCCCACTGTGGTCGAGATGTGCGTGACTTAAAAAAGCAGCTGTGATGTCCTTGGGGCGTATATGTAGGGGGAACATAGGCTTATCATTTGCGTCGAAACTTACGCCATAGTCTAGAAGTACGCCATTTGTAGAAGTTTTTATAAATACGGCAAGACGGCCAACTTCACCCGCCCCACCTAGGAATTTTATCCTCACGTAGGTCTAAAATTTTTTAGATAATAGTTTTTTTCTACAGTGGAGGAGGTCTTGAGGCAGATTGAAAGAATTATTGAGATATACAAGAGAATGTTGATAAATCTAGATGAATTAAACAAGACATTGAGTCGCACAAGACGCTAAAATTTATATACCACTTCACAAAAAGACGCCATGTCATTTACATCATCGGCACAGCCAAGAAAACAAAGACTGAGCCTCTATAGAGCGCCGCTTCACCTACGCCACAAGTTACTGAACGCAAAGCTCTCACCCGAGCTCCGAAAAAAACTTGGCGTTAAGAGACTACCTATTAGAAAAGGAGATGTGGTCTTAATAATGAGGGGAGACTTTAAGGGAGTCACCGGCAAAGTAGTGAGAGTTGACTTAAAAAGAGTAAGGATCTATGTAGAAGGCGCCACTAGAACGAATAGTAGAGGGCACACTGTCTACTATCCAATACATCCTTCAAAAGTTATGATTACTGAAATAGAGACCTCAGACAAAATAAGGCAAAAAATAATAGAAAGAAGAAAGAAGTAAGTATGGTCCATTTAAGGAAGTCGCTGGCGCCTTCTTGGTGGCCGATACCGAGGAAGGCGGGAGGTGTTTGGTCAGTACGGCCATCCACAGGTCCCCACAGTCTACAGTACTCAATACCATTGGCGATTGTCATAAGAGATATATTAAAATACGCCAAGACGCTTCGAGAGGCTAGGTATATAATCGCCAGGGGCTATGTTAAAGTAGACGGCGTTGTGAGAAAAGACTATAAATTCCCAATTGGGCTAATGGATGTTTTAGAAATTGTCCCCACCGGAGAGATATATAGAGTTGTACCACACCAAGAGAGGTACTATACATTAATCCCCATACCCAGCCAAGAGGCGTCGCTTAAGTTATTGAGAGTAGAGGGGAAGACTACAGTTAGAGGAGGGAGACACCAATTACATTTCCACGACGGTAGGAATCTAATACTTACACCAGATGTCACAAAAGTGAAAACGTTTGATAGTGTTCTCTACAGCCTTGACGAAAAGAAGATTATAAAACACATACCGTTGAGACTGGGGGCCTCCGCGGTTATAATACATGGAGGCAACATAGGATTTTTAGGCACTCTCTATGATCTAGTCTGGACACTTAAAAAGAGGCAGTCAGTGGCTGCGATTAAAAGAGGAGATGAGATGAGGAGAACAAT
>CAMLLK010000020.1 GCA_946480885.1 uncultured Thermoproteales archaeon | reverse complement strand
CCCCCCCCCCCCCCCACCAACACTCTTTCCCTACACGACGCTCTTCCGATCTACCGTTTTAAAAGCTTTGCTGAGATTTTGGCAACGCGGCTTTTAACGACTGAGGAGTTAGGCAAAGGGGCCTGAGTGAGTTTTATGAGGCCTGGGGCTAGGCAACGCGACCGGTCAGAAAAAGGTTCACAGCGATTTACTATTTTATGAAAATGCAGGTCAACTCAAGGCCAAGCGATGTTGTGGCCGGGGGCGAGTTAGGGTCTTGGACGTCATGGCGGCCTCCGGCGTAGCCGGCGCGGCGCTGGTTATGGCGCTTGCAGAGAGGGGTTCTCGGTGGTGTTGCACATCGCGTATCTAAGGCCCGAGGAGTTGGGCTCATCGCGGGCGTAGCTGGCATGCGCGGATAAGGTCGAGTTAGGCGCGGTTGCCGACGCGGCCAGGTTGCCGGAGGCGTTTCCGGGAGGGTTGTTTGAGCTGGGGATCGCGCGAGAGTTCCATGGCGCATCTCGACGTGTGCCATCTGCCGCTGTTCGTGGCGGGGGCGAAGTTGCTCCAGCCGCCCTCGGCAATCTTGATAATAGAGCAACGTGACGTGATGACACAGATGCTTCTGAACAACGTGTATCTCTCATGTACGTGTGGAGAATGACGTACTGTACATGCGCAAAGAGTACGAGTGGATGAGGGGCATGGCGGAAGATGTCTTCAAGAGGTCCGAGCTTAGAATCCGGGGCACTTACTCGGTACGGCTTTGGGAAGCGGCGCAACTGGCAACGTTCGCCGGGGTCTTCTGTAGGTAGTCTCTATATGCGCCTTTGCCGATCCTCTCTACGGCCCCTCTAAGGCGGCGGTTGCAAGGCGGCCGCGGACGACTCTCCCCACGTGGGAAGGACTTTCCGCCACCTTGCCCACCAAAAATTTATATGTCTGATGTCCTCCTACTAATGCGCAGGTTGATTGTACTTCTCGGAGTGGCCGTGGCTCTGCTATTCGGCCTTCTTGTGTTGATGTACAGCCACCAGCCGCGTGAGTACGAGGTAAACTACACAATAGCCGTCTCTTTTTACTCGGCTGAGGGGTCGCAGAGTTGGGACCTCGGCTGGATGGTGGTGGGGGTTGGGCGGGAGAACTACACAATGGGCGTCTTTAAATATCCCGGCGCTGAGCTTTTGGTTTTTGAAGCCACCGAGGGCGGCAGGAACTACACGGCAGTCTGCGCCATGGGGCGGTGTTTCAGAGACACCCCTCAACGAGACCTTGATGTGCTTAATTTCAAGGTCACAGACATAAAGGCTACTGGCAAGTGCAGGCATATGGGCTACGAGGGGGAAGTGTATAGGGTCGAGGGCGTATTCGACCTCCTCGCCGAGGTGGCGAGGGCGCGTGGGGTGGAGTTCAACGTGACTGGGGCAGGGGAGGTGTGCATAGCGGGGGATTTGTTGCTGTGGGCGCGGGAGAGGTACGTGTTTAACGTAGGGGGCCGCCAAGCCGTTTTCGTGGTAGTCATCAACGCCTCTAAGATTGGCCCCTATAACGAGGAGAGGTATAGGGAAATTTTACAAAAGGCGAAGGCCAGCTAGGCGCCGTGTGCCTATTCGCCACTCTGCCCACCCCTAACTACTTTGACAGCTTCTCTTCGAGCTTTTTTAAGAAGTGTTCCAGAAGCCCCTTGGCGACCTCGTCGGAGGGTATTTTGCTCACGACGCCGCTGGGGTCCGGCCCGTTGTACTGGTACTCGTGCAGGATAAGCGCAAGGGCCGTGAGCTCAACTACGTCGGGCTCTCTTTCCCTCAGCTTTTCGGATATGGCCGCTAGCATCGTAGTGGGGACCACGGCCAGTACCCACTCTTTGCGCGGAACGGCTAGGCCCTTACCCAGTTGTTTATAGCCCTCGAAGTGGAAGAGGTCTTGGTTTTTTATTGCCAGGTAGGAGAGGTAGGACTTCCACGCCTGAAATGCCTTACCGGCGGCGTTTCTTAAAAGCCCCGCCTCCATAAATTTCTTCGCCACTTCCACCTCGGCCTTGCTCTCCTCTAGCCTAGCCCTGGCGATTTTATCTAGCGGAATTCTCACAACCTCAGCCCTCACAGAGTTGCCCATATGTCGGGTTATAAGTCTATCCCAGCGCTATGGCCACAGCGCCTGAGGCGCTCAGCCGCTTAACTTAACCGCTTTCCCTCTTCTCGTAAGCTTCTGAAAGCCTTGGGGGCCCACCACGTGTATCTCCACCGGGGCGTAGAGCGGGAGACCGAGCTCCTCCGCCCTTTGGAATATCTCCTCTATTATACCAACCGCCTCTTCGCGGCTGGGCTCCTCCGGGAGGACTACGGCGATGTCAATATCGCTTAACACAGTTAGGCGACTCTCGGCGGCGCCTCCAACGACGTATACCTCCGCGTCTGGTCTCACCTCTTTGACCGCCCTCGCCACTGTCGTAGCGAGCTCCCTCCACTGGGCCAAGGCTTTGAGCAGAACGTCAGTCACGGTCGCCGAAGACGCTTTTCTCGATTCTCTTGGCCAGCTCCACGACGTTCCTAGCGGCGTGTAGCAAAGCGGTTGCTTGGTCTCTGGAGTACTGAAAGGGCCCGTACACCGACCGCGTATGGGCCTCCTCAAGCTCGGCTAGAATCCTCTTGTTCCTCTTGGCGAAGTCCATCACCTCATCTGCCAGCGCCCTCAGCCCCTTTTCCTCAAGCGTATAAGCTAAAAGCCCTATTAACATTCTGGCGTTGTGCCCGCGCCACTCCTCGCCGGTTAGTCTAAAGAGGGGACTTTTGAGATACAGCTGGGCAACGTATTCTGCATGGAGGGCGGCTAAGTCGTACTCGCCCTCGTTCAGCAACCTATCGGCAAGCTGGGGCATTGAGAGAGCCCGCCTTCTTAACAACGCTGAGTATTCGCCGCTCATGTAGCTACCACTAAAAAGAGCGCCCCCATACACCATTGCGACAAGCCACATCTCTTCCTGGTAATTGCAACGATCCCGACAACCGAGGTCTCCACATGAGAATAGTGTAGTCACTATTTATAGTCACCGCCAAGGAGGTGCGAAGTCGCGACTCTCGACCGTGTAGGCTAAGCCGCGGCCGAGGGGGTTAGCAACCCTTCGGGCGCGCCCCCGCCCATGCGCACCGCGGCGCCCGCATGGGCCCAGTGCCCCCGGGACTCCCGATAGTAGAAAGAGGGCGTAAGCCGCCGCAGAGGCCGTTCTCAGCCGACGCTACGACGACTTTATTTGCGCCGCTCTCCTTGGCCACGTTTACGCCGCTCACCGGTCTTTAAACCTTCCAGTTGGGTTAGACCAATTTTATATACAGGTCTCAGCCAGATTGGATTTAACCAGGGGAGTCCTCCCCTCTCCGATGGATATCCCGCTTTAGGAGGCGGCATTGTAGAATAACGCCAGATACCGCTACTCTTTGGGGCCCAGGTTTTATTCCGGACTTTCACTTCAGGCAAGCCGCCGCGTTTAGGACATCTATACAGCCGGTAGGGGCAAACCTCTCGCCACAAGTTATAGGCCTGAGGCGTACATCATCTCCGAATCCCCGTCACTGCCTATGAGTGGGAGGTATATATAGTCTTTTTGCAGAAGAAAAACTTATATAGAGGTTAAATGGGGGTGGCATGGATCTGGGGCCAGAGGGGAAAGTGGGGCGATTTACGTAGTCACAGACAGCCCCACTGTATATGACAAGGTAATAGTTGACGCCCTATCCTCTAAAGGAAAGAGGGCTTCTATTCTCAACGTCTCCGAAACTCCTGTCTATAAAATACGCGGAACAGCCCTACTACGGCTGGGCAATCCGTACGCCGCGGTGATTTACGGCCAAGTTTCCGAGGCGAGTATAAACCCGCCTGAGGCGATATCCTCAGCCTTAAATAGACTCGCTTGGATTTCTAAATTCGGCCCCCCTCACGTGATAATCTCCACGGACTATTCTGTGGAAAAAGTGGAGCTTGAAAGGCCGTGGTTTTTAATGACGGCTTGGAGGCTCGAAATAGACGGCTCTGTCACCAGCGTAGAGGGGGCGAAGAGCGTGTTAGAACACAGGATGTACATGAAAAACCCGCTATCTAAAGTCTCCTTAGTCGTTCCCAAGCCTCACAGAACGATATCTGTTTTCGCCACAGTGAAAAACGCCACCGGCCTCGTGTCTGAGGTGTTGAGCCACTTGGGCCTTTTATATGCGAGAGTAGTGCTGGGGGACTACGGCGGGAGACATTTCGTAATAGACGTCGACCCGGTGCCGAGGCTTGAAAACAAAGAAGAGGCTCTGGCGGTGGCGGAGTTGTTATGAAAGTCTGTATTATAGGAGCGTCGGGCTTTGTGGGCGGGGAGCTTTTGAGAATACTCTTGCAACACAGCGGCGTGGAGGTGGTCTGTGCCACTTCTAGAAGATTTAAGGGGGAGTATGTATACAGAGTTCACCCCAATCTGAGGGGGTTCACCCAGTTGAAATTCGTAGAGCCCTCAATAGACGCGGCGTTGAAAGCCGATGTGGTATTCCTCGCGTTGCCGCACGGTGAGTCTGTCAAATGGGTCCCTAAGCTCTACGAGTCTGGCGTCGCGGTTTTTGACCTCAGCGCGGACTTCAGGCTGAAAGACCCTAACGCATATGTGGAGTGGTATAAGTGGCCGCAGCCTCACCCCTATCCTGACCTTTTACAAAAAGCTGTGTACGGCCAGCCGGAGCTACACAGAAGCGAACTAGTAGGGGCTAAGCTCGTGGCAGTGCCCGGCTGTATGGCAACGGCGTCTATATTAATGCTGGCGCCTTTAGCTAAACACGGCTTGTTGGGAGAGACGCCGCCTGTGGTAGACGCCAAAATTGGATCAAGCGGGGCTGGGGCTGAGGGGTCAGTGGTAGATCTCCACAGCTATAGGACTTATGTAGTTAGGCCTTACGAGCCTGTGCATCACCGCCACATTGCGGAGATTGAACAAGAGCTTTCTCTACTGGCGGGGAAGGGGGTGAAAGTGGCCTTTACGCCACATGCTGTAGATTTAGTCAGGGGGATATACGCCACTGGCCACGTCTTTGTGGATAAACTGCCGGTGGAGGCAGATATGTGGAAGTACTACAGAGCTATGTACGGCGACTCTAAATTTATCAGAGTGGTGAAGGACAGACTGGGCCTCGCCAGGTACCCCAATGTGAAATACGTCCTGGGGTCTAATTTTGTAGATGTGGGCTTTGAGCTAGACCCACGCCTCGGGAGGATTGTCACATTTGCAGCTATTGACAATTTAGTGAGGGGGGCCTCTGGACAGGCGGTGCAGGCTTTTAATATCGCAATGGGGTTCCCAGAGGACGAGGGGCTTAGACATATACCACTGGCGCCGGTATGATAGTGATAAAGATCGGCGGGTCTGTAGTCTGTAAAGACGTGTCGAGAGTAGTGGCTAATTTGCCTAAGTACGCCTCTTCTGCCGTAGTGGTACACGGCGGCGGCTGTTTAGTAAATGAGTATATGAAGAAGATGGGGGTGGAGCCTAGGTACTTAACACACCCGGGGGGGTTGGTGAGTAGGTACACAGACTTGGAGACGTTGAAGATTTTTGTCATGGCTATGTCGTTGATTAATAAGTCTATTGTGGCGAGTCTACACGCCATGGGGGTAGAGGCCCTGGGCCTAACTGGCGCCGACATGGGGGTGGTGAAGGCCAGGAGGAAGGAGAGGGTGATTATTGTCGACGAGAGGGGTAGGCAGAGGGTAGTAGACGGCGGCTACGTGGGCCGCGTCACTGAGGTGGCTGTGCAAAAACTCCTCCCGCCCCCCCTCAAAGTCCTCTCGCCGCTGGCGGTGTCTGAGAGGGGGGAGTTGTTGAATATAGACGGCGACCAGTTGGCCTTCGACGTGGCCAGGGGCGTGGCCGCTGAGAAGTTGGTAATACTAAGCGACGTAGATGGGCTGATGCTGGGGGGGAGGGTGGTGCCCCGCCTCACTCCACAAGAGGCTGAGGAGTTGGTGAAAAATGAAGAGGTGAGGGGGGGCATGAAGCGTAAGTTGTTAATGGCGGCGGAGGCGGCGAAGTTGGGGATTGAGGTGGTGATTTCTAACGGCTTGGTGGAGAGCCCCATCGACGCGGCGTTGGGGGGAGGGGGTACACACATTGTTAAAGCTTAAATATAGTTTGTATATTGACGCTATGGCAAGTCAAAAACTAATAGTCCAATGTACAGTCTGTGGCACTGAGTTCGACCTACCTGAAGATGTATTAGACGGCGAAATTGTTAGCTGCCCCACCTGTGGGGCGCGGTTTATAGTAAAATTGAAAGACGGCGCCGCCACGCTTGAGGAGTTTAAAGGCGACGTTGAGGACTATGGCGAGTGAGTCGGGGCGAGTAAAGTAGTTCTTGCATACTCGGGGGGTCTGGACACCACAGTCGCCGTAAGGTGGCTTTCTGAAAAACTGGGGGCGGAGGTCTACACAGTCACTGTAGACGTTGGGCAGGAGGAGGATTTTGAAGAGGTTGAGCGGAGGGCCTACAAGGCGGGGGCGAAGCAACATTTCTATATAGACGCTAAGAGAGAATTCGCCGAGGTGTATATATCTAGAGCTATACTAATGAACGGCATGTATGAGGGGCTCTACCCGCTTGGCACGGCGTTGGCTAGGCCGTTGATTGCGGAGAAGGTTGTAGAGGTGGCTAGGAGAGTGGGGGCGGACGCCGTGGCCCACGGCTCTACAAGTAAGGGGAATGACCAAGTGAGGTTTGACGTCACTGTGAAGGCGTTGGCGCCTGACTTAAAAATAGTCGCCCCGGCGCGGATTTGGGGGATGACTAGGGCGGAGGAGATTGAATACGCAAGACGCCACGGCTTGCCCATCGGCGAGGTGCATAAAAAATATAGTATAGACGACAACCTCTGGAGTAGGTCTATAGAGGGGGGCCCTCTCGACGACCCTAGAGAAGAGCCGCCGGAGGACGCGTTTAAGTGGACTGTGTCGCCGGAGAAGGCGCCGGGGGAGCCCACCTATGTCAAAATTACATTTGAGAGGGGTCTCCCCACTGCGTTAAATGGAGAGAAGATGCCGCTGGAGAGGTTAGTATCTACGTTAAACCACGTCGGCGGCGCCAACGGCGTGGGGAGAATTGACCACGTGGAGAATAGACTAGTGGGGTTTAAGAGTAGAGAGGTGTACGAAGCCCCCGCCGCCGTTATACTATACCACGCCCACGTAGATTTAGAAAAGTTGGTCCTCACCCCGAGAGAGCTTAGATTTAAACACTACGTCTTAGACCCCCAGTGGGCGGATTTAGTATACCAAGGCCTCTACGTAGAGCCCCTCCGCGGCGCCTTGGAGGCTGCGGCGGCCGAGATGGAGAGGTGGGTCACGGGCGAGGTGGTGGTGAAATTGTACAAGGGGTCGCTCCGGGTGGTGGGCCGCACGTCGCCACACGGGGGGTATGACAGAGAGCTTGTGGACTACGCCGCGGGGTGGTACCCCACAGACGAAGAGGCTAGGGGGTTTATAGAGATGTGGAGTCTACACACACTTACTGCAATACGCAGAAGAGGACAACTAGACACACGCCAGCGGGGGTAATCTGCTGAGTTATGGAGGCTTTAGTTACCTACATCCCTTTTTATAGAATACACGAGGTGTTTGATTACTTTCTCGCCAACGCCCAGATAATAAAGCCGAAGAGAAAAATTGTATACGTAGACAACGTATACACCGATAGACAAGTTATATTGCTTAGGAGAATCCTCCCCGAAGACGTCGAGTTAAAATGGGGCAACTGGAGGAGTAGAGGCGGGACGTGGTTCGCAATTTTAAAAGACCACCACGAAATAGGAGGCGAAATCTTAGTCGTAGATAGTGACAATATATTGTCAGACAGCTACATGGAAGTACATAACTGCCTCTCGAAGTATCCCATATACACTATACTAAACTTCGAGTCGTACAGCCCAGATAGTCTATTTATAAAACTTAGTAGACTTGTGGAGGCTCAATGTAAGGCTTACCTCTACAGAGTGTACAGAGGGAGCTTGGGGGCGTTATTAGGGAGGGGCCCGCCTTTTTTCATAGGGCCAAAACAAGCCGTCTATATAAAGACGCCGATTGATAAGAATGTTGTAGAAAAAGTCGAGAGGGCATTTAGCCAGGTGAACCCAGCTCTTCGACAACATATTTCAGACGAGACAGTACTTGGAGTAATTGCTTACTACTCTGGGTTGAGGGAAGTCCCTTGGGCTGTCGCGAGTAACCACTATCACCACGGTTCGATCCCTCCAAAAGTTGTGAAATCTCATATCGCCTTAGCTCATTACCAGTTCGCTAAGGCGTTACGTAGAGAATTTAATACGAGAGAGGTTTTTCTATATGAAATCAAATATCTAGCCGCTTACTATAAAAACGCCCTGGCCATGAGTTGACGTCAGTAACACTAAAGAGATAAGAGCCACAATTTTGTCTATGGTCTCCAAAAATAGTAAGTGAAGTGAGAAATTTGCTAAAGTGTCTTTCATTGGCCCTTTTAGATCGATCGTTCTTGGAGGTAAAGTTGCTGCGGTGTGCGAATCATCATAGCGAGACCTATTCTATACTGACAGGTCCTTGTAAAGGTTAGCCTCTTACTGCTAATGCGTATAGCGAGGCTAAGAGTCGGGGGAGTGGGCGTTTTCTCATTAGTATGGCTAGGCCTATGAGATATCGCCACGTCGATAGGCGGGCGCCTAGCTTTTTTAACCTCCAGTAGAAAGCCGCTCTGTCGTAGTGTATCCAAAACTCACTCCAGAATCCTGGTCTTCTTGTGAGAGAGTCTGTGTGTACAATGTGCCATACTAACGGCGCAGTGGGGGGCCGTGTCTGATACGTATGATAGCCCTTCTTCTTTGCACAGTATGCCAAAAACTGTTCATTCCACAGACCTCTCCTACTTTTTCTAAACACTTCGCCTAGTGGGCAGTCGGCAACGGCCTCTTTTCTAAAGCCCATATTAACGCCGGCTAATATTGCTGACGTAACTACTTCTCCTTCGCATCAAGTCTCCCCCAGAGG
>CAMLLK010000019.1 GCA_946480885.1 uncultured Thermoproteales archaeon | reverse complement strand
ATCCTATCTACGTCGACCATAGAGACTATGGATATAATGTACGAAGTAATATCATACCTACTAACAAAGAGGCGTTGATTAAAATAATTGGACGTGTCTACGCCGAGACGGGGCGCCCCCTGAATGAACAATACCCAATTCAAGATACATATATACGTCTTAGAAACGGGGCGTTGCTTCGCTTCGCCACGGCTATGTCTACTAGAGTTGCCCGCAACCCGCCATACGTCTCTGTACGTATCCAACCGCCCTTCCCCATATCTCCAACTGAATTGATAAAGAAGCGAACAATCTCGCCGCTTGCCATGGCTTATCTATGGTACTTATTTGAACACCACAAATCTATAATGGTAGTCGGCGGCACCGGCACTGGCAAGACTACTCTACTCAACGCCTTGCTTGTCTTACTGCCTCATAAACGTCTAGCCATTGCAGAAGAAACGCCGGAGATTAGAGTGCCGCCGAGTTATCAAAACGTAGTGATGTTGTTTACGTCGCCGATGTATGATTATATGAAGGGTCTGCCTGGGTCGGAATCAGCTATTTATCTAATTGACTTAGTTAAATATCTACTTAGAGCGAGGCCTGACATTATAGTCATTGGAGAGAGTCGCGGCAAGGAAATACATGAGTTAATCCAAGGAGTTTTGACTGGACACGGCGGCGCCACTACTTTCCACGCAGAAGATATAATGGAGGTCTTTATGCGTCTAACCGGCGAGGCGATGGGAGTCTCTGCAGAACATATCTCAGCCTTCCACGTATTGGTAACTATTAGACGTTTTGAATTCGGGAGGAGGGTCTCCTCTATTACAGAAGTGGTGTGGCTAAGGGCGTATCCATACGCGGCGCCGGGTAAGATAAAAGTGAAAGAAGAAGAATTTGGACTTATAAACGTGGGTTGGTACGATCCGAGGGTGGACAACGTAGAAATTGACTTAAGGAGGTCGTATTGGTTGAATAAAATAGGCGGCTACGAAGAAGTATTTGAAAGAGCTAGGTTTCTAACTTCTCTAGTAGAGAAAGGAGTTACAGACGCCGAGAAAGTAGGAGAGGCCGTCAGAGAGTTTTATAGACAGAAACATGCTCTACTACGGAAGGCTTGAGGAGATTATCAAAGCCGTGGAGCGTGAAATAGAGCTGTTAAACTCGCTGTCTGAAAGAGATGATAGACTCGACGCCTTTATTAAGAAAAAAGTAGAGCTCTTGAATAAATGTATAGCTCAAATGAAGAGGCTGCCGCCTGGCGAGTATCAATTAGTAGCAGTAAATAACTGTGAAATTATTCCACTATGGTAGACATCTTGCTGGCGTTATTGATAGGTGTTTTCTCTACAGCAGGCGGGCTATTAATCAAAGACTTGAGGGCGTTGTCTATATTTACAACAATCACTGCAACTGCCGCTTTTCTAATTGCACATATTACAAACATGCCGACTACAGTCTTGGGGCTCTTGGGGCTGGCAGTAGCTGCTGTGAAAATCGGGAGGGCTGGGAAGAAAGTTGTTGAGAGGAAAATCGTCACGTATAGATCACGTAGGAGACTTAAAAAATTGGAAGAGGCTGTTAAGACACTGCCGGAAAATATACTAGACGTAGTGCCGCGAGGCGGAGTTAGGTCTATTCATCCAAATATTGTAAACCTTGTTGTTATAGTCAACAACGCCTACGTTAAGGGCTATACAATAGAGGAGCCGTCTTGGTTTAGAGAAGTAAGGCGGTATCTAGCTACAGTTGGGCCGAACTTTGTGGCAGATAAGACAAAAATACTCTCTGAGTACGAAATAGTAGACCTAGACTAGTTAAATCTTTTTTATTTCTATGACGTGGTTTTTGAAATTGAGGCTAAAGACCTAGGGGGGAGAGTCGGGAGGCTATACACAAAGAGCGGCGCTATACACACGCCTGCGTTGTTCCCAGTGGTTGATCCCAGGAGGCAAGAAGTGCCAATAGACGTAATTGACAAATACTTTAAACAGATTATAACAAATTCATATTTTGTCTACAGGTTAACAAACGGGGGGCATGTTAATATAAAGAATTTATTAAAATGGAGCGGAGTCGTAATGACAGACTCAGGTGCCTACCAAATCTTAAAATATGGAACTGTCGACGTAGATCCAAACGAAATCTTACTATATCAATCTAAAATAGGCAGCGACATCGGCGTAATTCTTGACCTCCCCTTTGACTACGAAGAGCCGTATAGAAGTGCGGTGTTGAAAGTAGAAGAGACAATTAGGAGGGCGAAGGCGGCGAGCGTTTGGAAATACAAACTAAATATGCTTGTAGTTGCTCCTATACAAGGAGGGCTTTACAGAGACTTAGTTATAAGATCTACAAAAGAGTTATCTAAGTTAAACTTCGACGTGTTTGCTATTGGGAGTCCAACTACACTTCTCGAAGAGTACCGCTTTGATCAAGTCCTTAAGATTGCGCTAGAAGTTAAATTTAATTTACAAAGAGAGGCCCCTCTCCATCTCTTTGGAGCCGGCCACCCGTTAGTACTCCCATTCGCAGTGGCGATAGGCGTAGATTTATTCGACAGCGCTTCGTATATTCTTTACGCCAGAGACGACAGAATTATACTCAGAGATAGAACACTACGGCTCGACGACGTGAAAACAGACTACCTACCCTGTAGCACAAAGCTTTGTTATAAGTCTGTAGATGAGCTGAGAGAGATGCCACGTGAAGAGAGGACTTTGTTAATTGCAGAGCATAACTTAGCCATATTAAGAGAAGAGTTGTTAGAGATAAAGCAGAGGATATACGAGGGGACTCTGTGGGAATATTTAGAGATGAAGTCCCGGTGTCACCCATCGCTGTATAGATTTCTAAAAGACCTACGTAGATATAGAAAACTATTAGAAAAATTCGACCCAGAGACACATCCGAGGCCCCACGGCCTAATTTTCTACGGCGACACATCTTCCTCAAGGCCAGAGCCTTATAGACATTGGAATAGACTTGAGGAGGTCTATACGCCGCGTAGAAAAGCTGTGGTAATACGGACAGAGACAAAGCCGTATAATAAAAGTTGGGAGTATACATATCTCAAATCAATTGCAAAAGATCTCCACGTCTTGTTCTACGACCCAATCTTCGGCGTGGTTCCTGAGGAATTGGCGGAGATATACCCCCTATCTCAAAACGAGTCAATGGGAGAGTCTGAAGAGGCTAGAGCTAGATTGTATCAATGGCTTGAGAGATACGACTTAGTTTTAACATACGGAGTAGATATCCAACATATAGAGAGGAAAGTAGTTAGACTAAATTCTCTAGATGAGATTAGACTATATATATAGCTTCGACGTTTCTTCTCTCCTCTGTTCTTGCAACCGGCGTCTAGCCTCTTCAAGCTCTTTTTCTAATTCCTCTGCCATCTGCCTCAGACTACTTATGTCTATATAAAGCCCATACAGTTGAGAGAAGTACTCAATGGCGACGCTCGCCGCATAGGGGTCGGCAGGCCTTGAGACATCTGCATATGGCAGTATAACTATGGCTGGGAAGTCTAGCTCATTTAGAAAAGATACCATATAGGCGAGAGGTCCTACAATCTGAAGCCCCGGTTCTAAAATAGACGCTGGGCCTGTGGGCAGACCCGCTCTGTAATACGCCTCTGTGTAGACAATCCGTAAGAGGTCGTCCCCCTTCCTCAGTCTTCCATCAAGCCCGCCGAATAACACAGCGGCTTTGAACTCATTAGCCGCTATCCACGTGGCTAGTTCTTTTGTATAGTCGTAAAAAACGGCGTCGTGTAGGCCGTAGTTATTCACAACGCCTACGATTCTCCCACATGAGAAAATTTCGTTTTGTAGTAACAGACGGCTGCCTTCGATAGACACTATAGGAGGCTCTCCTCTATATCTAATCAACCCAACTATTTCACAATTACGTGAAATGTACTTCGTGGCTATGTGCCCAACTATACCAATCCCAGCGAAACCTGTGACAAATAATTCATAGTCTTCAACTGGTTTAAAAATCTTAAATTCAATCTTCATATATTCTCTAACACCCTATACACTTTAGTTAACTTCTCTATCTCCTGTACATTTTCTAAATACTCTAACTGTGTTCCACAGACTGGACACACCCCTCCTTTGTTTACAGCTTCGTCAAGTGTATACCTCATAAAACAATTGGGGCAGATGTAGTAAGAGCCTTCTGTCAACGTCCTAATCAACGCCGAAATTTTCTCTCTGGCTATTTTCGCTCTATTTTTAAGAGCGTTGGCTATAACCTCGTCGTTTATATACCACGTGTATTCAATTCTATAGTCTTCAGTTGTCCTCTTCTTAACGCCGACGAGGCCTTGTCTCATTAAATATTGTAGAATTCTCCTAGTCTCAGCCGTCGAGATATTTAATAAAATAGCCACTCTGTCGTCAGTGAGGTCCTCCCCCCTTTCGTAGAGTAGCTCAGCTACTTTTCTAGCAAGTTTGCCGTATTCCACACTGTCGAATTCCCAAGCCACGGTTTTCTCTACTATGTATAAATAGGTATCTTTCACCGTTTTTCCACAACGGCGTCTTTATAAGTATTTGCCCAGCGAGGCACTGGGACAAACACTACATCTCCTACACGTAGCCCCACCGCGCCGTCTTCAGCCCTTAGTTTAACAATGGCGTAGCCCGGCGTTTTGAAAAAGAGTATAGCTTTAAGCGCATCGACGCCTAGACCCGTGGCGGCTGATATAGGCATAAACCATGTGAAATACCTCTTTAGTAGCCTACTTATTTGAAACACAGAGTCTCGATTTAATCTATCTATTTTATTCGCCACCAATATCACTTTGTCTTTGTCGACTCCAACCTCTCCCAAAGTCTCGATAGAGGTCTCTAACTTTCTAGTAATCTCCTCAAGCGGCTCCGAGGCGTCTACTACTAACAACACCATGTCGGCTTCAATAATTTCCTGTAGAGTAGAGTGGAAAGACTCTATTAACACAGGCGGGAGGTCGTCTATAAAGCCTATAGTGTCTGTCAACACTATTTTCTTACCCCAGAGATTCAACAATCTACTATAAGTCTCCAACGTGGCGAAAGGCCTCCCGTCCACTAGTTTGTTTTCATACACTAGCCTATTAAATAGAGTAGTCTTCCCAGCGCTTGTGTAGCCAGTGACCACCACCTCAGGCAGCCCAGCCTCTCTCCTCTTACCTATATACATAGCTCTACTCCACCTCACGTCTTCTAACTTTTTTTTGATTGTAGCAATTCTCTTCACCATATGGCGGTAGTATGCATCTATGACATACTCGCCGGCGCCTAGAAAACCTAATTGCTCCCCCATCTTAGCCCTCCTTAGATATTCTTTCACTTTAGGCAGCTCGTACCTCAGCCTCGCCAACTCAATCTGTAGCTTAGACTCTATACTACCAGCTCTCCTCTCAAATATAGACAAAATCACCAAGACTCTATCTATTACCCTCCTTTTGAATATCTTTTCTAAATTATATACTTGAAGTGGCGTTAGGCTATGGTAGGCAATAAAGACGTCGAAGTCCTTCTTCGCCACTTCCTCCGCCTTGCCTATGCCTAGGTATGTCCTAGTGTCTGGTTTAATAAATTGAGTAACTAACTCAACTACTTCGAACTCAGCTACTTCAACAAGAGATATAAACTCATCAAGTTTATACCTAAGGTTCTGCGTCTTCGGGCCTACGTACGCCAGCAACGCTTTATTTTTCACTTTCGTCTCTAACTTCCGCCACTTCTCCAAGCGTTAGACTTCTATCTAATACAGCCCCGCCTCGCGTTCCCCCCTCTTCAAGACGCTCTGTAAATAACTTTATGCCTAAGATTTTTTCTAACTTACGTGCAAGAGAAACATCGGGCTGTAACTGCCCAGATTCAATTCTCCGAAGCACTGTCTCCTTGACGCCTATCATTGCAGCAAGTGCCTCTCTAGAGAGGCCTAGATTTTCTCTAGACTTCTTTATCAACTCGCCGAAATTCTCCACTATTTCTAAGTCATAAACTGCTCTAGTAGGCGGCGGCCTTGGCCTAGGCTGCGGCTGTTGTCTTCTTTGCGGCATCGGCGGCTGTTTTTTGCCGTATCTCGCGGCGCAGCTTCTACAGACGTAGAGAACAGCCTTATCTACCTCTACAGGTATTGGCTCTCCCTCAATCGGCTTCCCACAGATTTCACAAAACACATCGTTGACATTCTTTTTATTAATAAATTTACTTACCCCCGTGGCGGAGTCTGTGATAACGATATTGTCGTATATATACGGGAGGGCGGTGGCTGAAAGACTCCTTGGGAGAAAGATAGATGTTGAATATAACAAAGAGGGGAGAATTAGACGGGTGTATATAGACGGCAAACTCGCCTTTGTCCTACGGAATAACGACGGTTATCTACTCCCCACTCTATACGGTGCCTTGTTTATAGACAGTAAAATTACAGTAAGTGAAGACGCAGCCCGTTTTGTAGAGATGGGCCGCAACGTGCCTGTTAAACACATAAAGGGAGCGTCGGGTAAGTTAAGAGCTAACGGCGAAGTGGCTGTAGTTGACCTCAAAGGGAGAATCATAGCCGTAGGCAGGCTTATCTACAGCGTAAGAGAGCTTACACTTGAAAAAGGCTATGCTGTGAAAGTAAGAGAGGCTAAAAAAGACGTAGAGAAGCAAGAGCTTCTTCAATAGTTTTATACTCGCCGAGGAGTACCGACCCCCTGAACACTTCTACTTTTTTTAACACACATTGTTGTAAAATATTCTGAGGCGTCACGCCGGGAAATATTTTACTCCAAGACGCCGGCCTCCCCTCTTCGTCAAGCGCCTTGATCTCTCTATCGATGCCTACCTTCCCTCTACATTTAACAAAATGTAATACAAACCTCACCCCTTGGCTTCTAGAAATCTCTATCAGCTGTTCAAATATTTTCAACATATAGACGCGGTAGTCTTATCTTACGTACGAAATAATACGTCACTGTCCCATCGTTACTAACCAAGGCGAGGACTGTCTCCATAGACAAAGTCTCAGCCATGTTTATAATATTTAATAACGTAGGTATTGTGACCTCTACCCCCTCCACCATTGTGTAGAATAGATACTTATCTTTCTTCTCAGCTATAAACAATCTATCGTTTAGAGTCTCTACAATTCTAAACCCCCTGGCTTGTAGATCCTTAAAGACTTGTTCTAACAGAACATCAGCCACAACTACCCACATTGAGATAGTTAAATTTATGACGTCGGTAAACTTTATATATAGGCTTCATTACATTGCTATGGCTTCAGATGTCTCAAAATGCTTCGCCACACTTGGGGCGACTCTACAGGACTCCATAGGGAGACAAGTCCTTGTGAAACTTAGAGATAGCCACGAGATAAGGGGTATACTCCGCTCTTTTGACCAACACGTAAATCTCCTTCTCGACGATGCAGAGGAGATAATCGATGGCAATATATACAAACGCGGCACTATAGTAGTGAGGGGAGAAAACGTATTGTTTATATCGCCAGCGCTATGAAGGGCACGCCTTCGATGGGTAAACACAACAGAGGGAAGACTCATATTAGATGTCCAAGGTGCGGCAGACACTCCTACAACGTTACTAAAAAATACTGCGCCTCTTGCGGCTGGGGCAGGACAAAAAGGTGGAGGAGATACAGCTGGGCAAAATAGGTTTATAATAATTTAATATAGTGGAGAAGGCCCGTCATCGCTGACTTATGATTGAGAAATCTGGGTTCTGACATGTCCGATATCTTAGTGTCTATTGTAGTGCTATACGTAGTAGTGGACCCAGTGGGCAATATACCTTTGTTTACAGCAATCACGGCGAAATTTGACTCAACAAAGAGGCGGAGGGTGTTAGTTCTATCTGTGATAGTGGCCGCTTCTGTGTTAGTGTTGTTCGCAGCCGTTGGGATATCTTTCCTTAGCTATTTCGGAGTGGAGATGGCGGACTTCATGGTGGCCAGCGGCTTAATTCTTACGACTTTTTCCCTCTATTATTTAATGAGGCCGTATGAGCAGAGTGAGACATCTGGCGAAATTGAGAGCGTTGCTGTAGTGCCTCTTGCAGTTCCTTTCCTCGCGGGCCCGGCCTCGATATCCTACGTATTGGTGATATCTAAACAACTCGGCTTGGTCTATACACTTTTAGTTATTGTAGTGGTGGCTATTTTGACACTACTCACACTTCTAGCCTCTGGGTTTCTTATAAGAGTATTGGGGATTATTGGGATTAGAGTGATAGAAAAGATCATGCTTATATTGAGCGCGGCTATAGGGATTTCCCTTATAAGAAAAGGCATAGATTCTTGGGTTAAAGAACTTTTCTCATAGTTTAAATATCTATAACAACTATATGACAATGTCAGTTAAAGTTAACATACGTGGACAAGCTGCGGCGCCTGGTTCTCTCGCAGATGCATTAAGAGGAGTTAAGTTAAAACTTGTGACTATTTCAGGTAAAGGGGGCGTTGGGAAGTCTCTAGTGACTACATCAATTGCCGTCGGCTTCGCCATGAGGGGATATAGAGTTGGCATTCTCGACGGCGATGTGTACGGACCCACTGTCCCAAAGATGTTGGGGCTTTCTGACGCGGCGTTGAGAGTAGATGAGAAAAGCGGCAGGATTATACCTGTCGACGGGCCACTCGGCATTAAAGTAGTGTCTATAGAATTCGCCCTCCCAAGCGACGACACAGCTGTCATATGGAGAGCTCCATTAGTAAACCAAGCCTTGAGAGATTTTATAGCTCAAGTAGATTGGGGAGATCTAGACGTCTTAGTTGTAGACCTCCCCCCAGGCACCGGCGACGCGCCTCTTACAATTGCACAAAGCCTTCAAGGCGGCTTAGACGGCAGTGTAATTGTGACGATACCCACCGATATCTCTAGACGTATTGTGTTAAAGTCCATAGATTTCTCACGTAGGCTAAACATACGCGTCGCCGGGGTAGTTGAAAACATGTGTTGTTTTAAATGTCCAGACAGTGGAAATATTTATTACATATTTGGTAGAGACGTTGGGAAGAAAATTGCAGACGCCGCGGGGGTGCCTTTCTTAGGCAAGATCCCCATAGACCCAGAGTTTTCTCAATATTTAGACACAGGGAGACTTCATGAATTTTTAACTAAAGATAATGAAACTGCGAAAGATGTATTATCTATTGTCGATAAACTTATAGAGATGTATAAAGATAGACTTACACAAAGCATAGTTAAAGAAGAGAAACCCAAGAGGCTGTCTCTGCTTAAACTCCCTGGCGAGGAGGAAGAAAGCTAGAGCTCCTAAAGGGAAGAGGCAATAAGTCGCTTAGTTTAACCCGCAAGATTTTACCCCTGGACGCCAGTATTATATTTGCGTCTGGGTTAAACTCTGCAATTACTTGTCTACATGCACCGCAGGGCGGTGTGGGGTCTTCTGTGTCGGTGTATACAACTACTGTATCTATATCTCTATCTCCTTCAGAAACAGCTTTAAAGACGGCCACTCTCTCTGCACATATAGTCAATCCATATGAGGCGTTTTCAATATTTACACCCGTGTATATCTTGCCGTTTTTAGTCAACACCAAAGCAGCCACTCTGAATCCTGA
>CAMLLK010000018.1 GCA_946480885.1 uncultured Thermoproteales archaeon | reverse complement strand
ACTACGTCGTACTTAGCTTTATATACATATTTAAGACGGAGGTGTTTTACCCCAGACGAGATTAGAGTATTGAAGACAAACTACGGAGATATTGAATATCTAAGGAGGAATAAGCTAAAGCTTTTAGAAAATATGAGTATAGATGGAGATTACGAGATTCACTACCCACCCAGAAATATATGTGTAGTAAACGACAAGAGAGCAAACGCCTTTACCCTCTCAGGGCCGAGAGGCCCGGTGGTTTATTTAACGACGGGGCTTTTGGCGAGGTTAAACACTGACGAAGTCTATGCAGTGTTAGAACACGAAAAGGGTCATGTCAAATATCGCCATACTGAAAAACTACTGGCGTTTCTAATAGCTGAATATACATTAAGATTGTCTCTAGTACATTTAGTATATGTTAAATATTCAATTTTACTACTGGCGCTACACCTCATCGGAGCGGCGTTGTTATTCACAGCTATGCTACAAGCTTTTGAATTCGAAGCAGATAGATACGCCGCTAGAAAAGACAAGGAGAAACTAGCCTCAGCCCTTGTTAAATTAGACTGGAATGGCATAGTGGAGACTTTAGCGAACCCAATTGCCGCACGTCTAACTCTACTAGCGCGTACACACCCACTCACATTAGACAGACTTAGGAAGATAAATGCAATTTCTTAGTAGATTGGCGAGGACTATAGACCAACTTGATAGAATTGCCCTTAGACACCAAGACGAGGAGCTGAAAAACTTAGTTGATGACTTATATAGACAACTTACAGTAATTATAAATATTATAGAAAAGATTTATACAGTATATACAGAGTTAGATATTTTAATAAAGACAGATCTAAAAATTGAGCCTGGAATCGGCCTAGAGGTAGAGCCGCCTCAGCAACAGGAAAGACTTGTAGACTATTTAGAAAAGTTGAGAATAGGTGGACTAGACCCCGCCAAGGCTTTGGCATATGTCCTAGGCACTGGTGTGGCTCAACTAGAAATACAAGGCGGAGAGGTGTATATAAAACCTAGAGAGAAGAGAGATCAGCGCTATTAACCCCGCTCATACATCACCCAGCCTGGTCTCTTCACCGTAGTAACTAGACGTAACATTTTTTTAAAAATTCAACATATTTTTTCAACACATTAGAGATGTCGACTCTAGTTCTAAATTTTTTCTTTACGTCGCCTATATATGCCACGGCGACTCTTCCTCTGAGTTCAATCTCTACAGTGGCCGTGGGATTTATATAAGGCCTAAATTTAACAACGTCTTCTAAAAATTCTAGAGGTCCAGTGAATGTATAATACCTAGACTTCGCCAACTCGCCGACTTTATCCATTAATTTAGACAAAAGCCAAGCCGTCTTTTTTAAATCTTCGTCAGAAATTGGACACACAGACCCCCTCGCCACTGCGGCTGAAAAAACCACGCCGCCGTAGAGATGTACGGCTAATATTCTATCTCTCGCCGTGATTGAAATCCCTCTGACGCCTGGACTGGCAGTTATAGAGAGATACACCTACAATAACTCTAGAGGCGTAGTTGCGTCTGGACATTTATATTGTAGTTTTTTTGCACAAACATCGCAGAATATATATCCTCCTTTTTTACATAAATATCTGTCTTCAAATAGATAGAGTCTTCTACCACATCGGGAGCACCTCCCAATGTTTAAAGTCTTCGGCGGGTAGACCATCGCGTAGAAATTTTAACTGGGTTATAAATATTTCAACATGATAATTGGAGTCCTACACCTCCTCTCCACCGACGGCTTTGACTATCTAGAACACGCAGTTAGAAACGCAAAGAGACTAGAAGAGGCGGGCGTAGACGCCATAATTGTAGAAAATTTCTACGACGCGCCATTTAAGCCATATGCAGACTTTAAAACGGCAGTGGCGGTGGCAGTGGCAGTTAGAGACGTGGTGAAATCTGTCTCAATACCAGTGGGGGTGAATATTTTAAGGAGCGCTTGTAGAAAAGCCGCAGTAGTGGCTAGATACTCGGGCGCGCGTTTTATTAGATGTAATGTATACACCGACGTTGTGTATACAGAATCTGGTTTAATAACTCCACAAGCGCCGTATATAAGAGGTACGAAAATACTCGCCGACGTCTATGTAAAACACGGCCTCACTGTTTATCCCCCAACGTTAGCCGAGTCAGTAGAGACAGCCTCCACCCGAGCCCGCCCAGACGCTATAGTGATCACTGGCAGAAAGACTGGAGAGCCTCCAGACCCAGTAGACTTAGCCACTGCGAGGGCCTACACAGATTTGCCAATTCTCGCCGGCAGCGGTGTCTGTTTCAACACTTTAGAAATATTAAAAATTGTAGACGGCGCCATTGTAGGAAGTTGTTTAAAAGAAGGCGTAGAAGTCGACGTAGAAAAGACAAGGAGATTAGTCAAAGAGGCGAAGTCGAGGCTAAGGCCTAGGCGGCTTCTTCAACTCTAGGGGAGTATCTCTCCGTCTTTTACATCACGTTCAACTTCTCTATTGGGGCCTACGGAGCTGCCGCGGCCTATGTAGACCCCCTCTCTCACATAGACTCCATCGGACACTACAGCCTCTACGACTCTACTCCAGCGGCCAATATAGACTCCCTCGCCAACTATAGAGCTGTGAATATACGACCCCCCTCCCACAACTACGCCGTCCATTAACACACTCTCTCTAATTCTTACATAAGTCTCTATCTTGCTCCCCCTCCCCACAACTACATAAGGCCCCACTACAGACCCCGGCTCTATCGACACGCCCTCTCCTATATAGACGGGGGGGTGTATCACAACGCCCTCTATATTAGGCCTACACTGTGTACATCTATCCAACGCAGCGAAGTTGGCCTTTAAGTAATCCACGTGTGTGCCTATGTCGAACCAAAGCCCTCTGTGTATATAGCCGTAGACGTCGAATTTCTCAAGGGCCTTGGGTATAATATTTTTCGCAATTTTCAACTCTCCTGTGTTTAATTCAAAACCCTTAAAGGCCTCAGGCTCGAAGATGTAAAAGCCGGCGTTTATTAAATTACTCCCCACGGGTTGGCTCGGCTTCTCTACAAACTTAATTATTTTACCTACGTCGTCTATAATAGCAACGCCGAATTTTGAAGTCTCCACTGGCGGCACCTCTATAAGAGCTATAGTGACTACGCCGCCCATTTTTTTATGAAACTCCCACATCTTTTTCACATCTATGTCTGTATAGACGTCTCCGTTCGCCACTACTACCGGGCCCTGCACCCCAAGAGTTTTTAAAACATTTAACACAGCCCCCCCATCGCCAAGAGGTCTCTCCTCTTCAACAACTCTCACTCTGCCCCCCCACTTCGACGCGACGTGGTTTTTTATAAATGTAGATAAATACCTGGCGGAGACCACAGGCTCCGCCACCTCAATCACTCTTTCTATCACCCAGTCTAAAACCGGCTTTCCCAAAACAGGCAGTAGAGGCTTTGGCTTTGTGTAAGACAGAGGCCTCAGCCTCGTGGCGAAGCCGCCCGCCAATACAATGCCAAACTCCGCCATATTACAAACGCTTTATGTATTCATAAGCAACTATCTCAGCCTCGTCTACGTCAACCTCTCTTCTATCTATTACATTCCCCCCCTCCCCCATTATGAAAAACGCCTTCTTACTCCAACGAGACGATGTATTTAGATAAAACTTAGCCACTATATACCTATTACCTCTGTGTATAAAAATCTCAAGAGGCATCACTCCAATCCTACAAGTACAATTTAAATTTAATTCTCCAGCCTTTTGTAAAACACTGGCGGCGGCCCAGGCCTTTTTCAACAACTCCATGTCGGTAGGCACGGCGTTGATATGTAAAAGAGACCCCGCCCTCGAGGCGCCTATAGCAACAGTGGGACTCCCCGCCGTTAGTAAAAGAGGTCGGTTCCAGATGTGTTCCCATGCGCCGAATTCTTTAGACTTCACACTTTTAACACTAACAATTTTCTTAACCAAAGGCCTAAGGCCTCCGTAGTCAAAGATATACACATCTTTTAACAACGCCACTCCCTTCACAATTGTACTTGAGAAAGACGCCACGGCTAAGTGGCCTTTTATAAAGTCCCCCTCTACTCTAGGCTCTGCAGACTCTACTTCCACGCCTACGAAATCCTCCGACCGCTTCCCCCCATCTATTTCTAAATACACTACTCTCCCCTTTACTACGCCCATCGCTATTGTACACGGCGTTGTGAAAGTAGCCACATATGTAATAAATTGTAATTTTTTATTTAATGGGTAAATAAAATTGGAATGTACTCTACACGTGGACCCCAGAGCTTTAGCAAAGTTAATCGCCTCAAAAGTGGGGAACGAGTTGACAGACCTTGATAAAGTGTTAGAGTCGCTTGGAGTGGAGATGAGCTGGGTGGAGAAGATAAAGTTAGTACAGTCTATAGAAGAAATAGAGGCTTTTCACCATATAGTATCTGGAAAAATTTTAGTAAGGAAAAAATACCAACAATGGATTTCAAAGTCGTAGAGACGCCCTGGCGTTTTAAATACGTCCAGACCATAGGCACAGGTGGATGTTTTCTCTGCAAAGCCGCAGCTGAAGTAAATAATGACGACGAGAATTTAGTCCCAGCCAGAGGTAGACACGTCTTTGTAATTCTCAACAAGTATCCATACACCTGGGGCCATTTAATGGTAGTGCCCTATAGACATATTGCTAATTTTGAAGAATTGACAGTTGAGGAATGGGCCGAGATGGTGGAAATGGCTAAAAAAGCAATTGAGGCGTTGAAAAAAGCAGTGGGGGCGAGAGATTTTATCGTAGGTATAAACGTAGGGCGGGCTGCGGGGGCAGGTCTAGAGAGCCATATACACCTCCACGTAATTCCAAAAGACAGAGCGGTGGAAGAGATTGATTTAGAAAACGCCTTAGTTAAATTGACTAGAGTTTTGAGGAGTTTAATATGATCCGCCGTATATGTCTAGAGTATTTCAAAGGCGTAGAGAGCGGCTGTGTAGATCTACAACGCTACACATTACTCGCCGGTCCCCCCAACTCTGGAAAGACCACGTTTATAGAAGCCGCCGCTTTGTTAATACAGAGCCGGGGGGAGCAGTGGCTCGCCTTAGAGGGGCCACTCTTAATTATACACGAGCCCGAGGATATTCACTACGGCGGCGATTTAGAAAAGCCCTTTTCTATTGAGCTATGGGTTGAACTAGAGAAGGCGTATAGATACGGCTATAAATACTCTACAGCTTTAAACTATGTAGAACAGTGGGTTGGCGCCGGCGGTGAGATATTGGCTAAGATGGCGAAGCGTGGAGAGAGAGGAGTTTTGACATACCCCCTCGAGGCTGAGCTGTGCGTGGCGCCTTTTGCAGTAATGAACGAAGATGTGTTGATAACTTGTGGCGCCGTGGAGGAGGAAAAAGTGCGGGAGGCAGAGAGGGCGTTGTTAAACCTTAGGATTGGGCTTAAAGATCGGTTTTATTTTATTAGTGGGAGACGCCTCGCCGCGTGGAAGTACACATATGAAACACATGTAGACTTAATGCCAGCCACTAGCGTGGGTCCAGAGGGGCAGTTTACTCCACACCATCTGTCGAAAATTTTAACACAGCCCTCTTTCGAAAGGACGAGAGAGATGTTGTATTCATACATCGAAGTTGTAGACATAGACGATATAAAAGTGGGACTTGTCAAAAGCGGGCGGATTGCAATGTATATCAAAAGAGGTGGCGTCTGGACGAATATATACAACGCGGGGAGTTATACAAAATCCACACTGCCAGTGTTGCTACAGGCCATAATTGCAAATAGAGACTCGGCCTTGTTTATCGACGACATAGATCTCGCAGTGCCTAGCCACAAGGCTGGAGTACTTCTAGATACATTGTTAAAAATAGCAGAGGAGAAAAATCTACAGCTTGTACTGGCGGCGAAAGAGCCCTCTTTTTTAAAAACGGCTGAGGAGCTAGGACTTTCTATATTCCGTCTGTGAAGTTAGTACTAGACACATCGGCGTTGTTGTATATAGTAGATAAAAAAGTGGGGCTAGAGGCGTTGGAGGGGTTTGAGATATACGTCCCAGAGGCGGTAGTAGAAGAGCTCAAGACACTAGCGAAGAGAAAGAAAAAGGCTAGAGTAGCCCTGTCGCTTTTAGAGATAATAAAGGCCATGCTCTGTCAAGAGACAGGACCTGCCGACGACGCAGTTCTTAAATGCGCCATAAAACTCGGCGCGGTGTTAGTAACAGGCGACGAAGAGCTGGCGGAGAGAGGAAGGAGGACGGGAATCGCCGTTGGTAAGTTCTATAAAAAACAATTGGCTATCTACTAAAAGTATATAAAGTGGCGTTTAAATAATGGCGTGCCTTTTAGAATAGTCGAGGCGGAAGACTACGTGAGAGTGCCTCCCACCGACTTCGACAAGCCGTTAGAAGACATAGCGCTACAACAGTTGAGGAGTAAATACGAGGGGAGAGTGTTGAGAGAAGTAGGCTACGTAGTGGCTGTCTTATCTGTAAAAGTTGGGAAAGAGGGCAAAATCGTATTTGGCGACGGGGGGACTTACCACAAGGCAGTTTTTACAATATTGGCCTACATGCCTTTAGATGGAGAGATTATAGAAGGCATAGTGGAAAACGTCAGAGAGATGGGGATGTTAGTGAGAATAGGACCTGTGCTGGGGTTTATAAATAAGATACACGTAATGGACGACCCCAATATATTCTTTGATGCAAGTACTAAGAGTTACATAGGGGAGAGGACAAAGAGGAAAGTTTCAGTTGGGGACGTGGTGAGGGCTAGAATTACGGGGGTGAGTTTTACAACCCCCAGAGAGGGGACAGAGATGTTGTTAAGAGTTACTTTGACTATGAGAATGCCCGGCCTTGGCAAATTAGAGTGGATTAGAGAAAAGAAACCGGCCAAGAAGACATGAAGAAAAAAACTCTAAGCGGCTACAAGGCCTGTAGACATTGTAAGCTAGTAGTTACAGAAGACGCCAAACAATGCCCCAACTGCGGCTCTGATGAGTTTGTACACAAGTGGCGAGGTATGATCGCCGTCATAGACCCAGCTAAGTCGTGTATAGCTAAGAGGCTCGGCATTGAAAAGCCGGGGATCTACGCCCTGGAGTTTGTAGAAGAGTAACACTTCAACACTCTCCCCGCCACGCCTAAAAGAGTTTTTCCATATATATCAAGCTCTTTTCTCAACTCGTCGTATTCCACCGGCGCGAGGTAGACGTCGTCTCCCAACACCTCTCTAGCCAACGTCCTGAGGCCCCCCTTGCTGAGTCTGTCGTATAGTTGTAGAAGTCTAGCCACCCGAGACTCGAATATATAGTAATCGTTTATTAAACGCCTCGCCTCCCCCTCGCCGATACAGGCCCCACATTCATAAAACTTTAACAAAGTCTCAACTGCCTCCGCCACTTTAGCGCCTACAGCCTTGCGGAAAGTCCTACTTCTCAATTTCTCTTTTAAAATAGCCGCCGCCTCTTCTAACTCCACGACGCCTAGATAAAAGTTTTTTAAATACGTATCACGTTGTAGAGGTGCTGTCTACAAAAATTCTACAACTCAGTGGATACGTTAGGAAACAGTGTCCTATGTGTAGTTCACACTTCTGGACTTTGAATAAAGACCAAGTGTACTGTGGCGACCAGCCCTGCGTCCCCTACGGCTTCATAGCCAGTCCCCCCACGAGAGTGGCAGTGGAGACTCTTTCAGAATTGAGAGAGCGGTTTTTGAAATTTTTTGAAAAACACGGCCACGTCAGAGTGGAGAAGTACCCAGTGGTGGCCAGATGGCGTGACGATGTATATCTAGTGGGGGCCTCTATATACGACTTCCAGCCCTGGGTCACAAGCGGCGCCGTCCCGCCCCCCGCAAACCCATTGACTATATCACAGCCCTCTATTAGACTTACAGATGTAGATAAAGTAGGCCGTAGCGGCCGCCATTTGACAGGTTTTGAAATGATGGCGCACCACGCCTTTAACTACCCCGATAAATACATATATTGGATCGACGAGACTACTGAATACGCCTATAGATTCTTTACAGAAGAACTCGGGATCCCGCCCCACGAGATTACTTTTAAAGAGTCTATATGGGAGGGGGGCGGAAACGCCGGAGAGTGTTTTGAAGTCTTGGTGAGAGGGCTGGAAGTGGCTACTTTAGTCTTTATGCATTACGAAGTGAGAGATGGCAAATACCTCGAGCTGCCTCTAAAAATTGTAGACACAGGTTACGGACTGGAGAGAATATATTGGCTAATTAAGGGGACTCCCACTATATACGACGCAGTCTTTAAGACATTTTTAGAAAAAGCTAGGTCTAAACTTGGTGTGTCTGAGCCGCCGAGAGACATCATGGCCAAGGCGTCTATATACTTCGGCCAGATGGACCCAGAAGTCATAGGGCTAGATAAGGCGTATGATATAATTGCAGAAAAAATTGGAGTAGATTCTAAATGGTTGAAAGAGGTAGTAAAGCCACAAGAGGCTCTCTACGTGTTGGCCGACCACAGTAGGACAGTGGCTTGGATGATCGCCGATGGAGTGATACCGTCTAACAGCGGAGCTGGGTACTTAGCTAGACTTTTAATCAGGAGGATTTTAAAAAATCTAAGGCTAGTGGGAATTGAGACGCCACTCGCCGAGTTGTTCCACCTCCACCTTGTGGAGCTGAGGCGAGACTATCCAAACCTATGGGAGTCTAGAGACTTAATTCTAGAACTTGTAGAGCTAGAGGAGAAGAAATACAGAGAGGTTTTGAAGTCGGCGCCTGCCGTAGTGAAGAAGACGTTGGAAGAAGCCAGGCGCCGGGGCTCCGCTACTTTAGAGCCTCAAGACTTAGTGACTCTATACGACAGCTATGGAGTGCCGCCTGAGATAGCTGCAGAGACTGCGAGACAGCTGGGGGTCGAGGTGAAGATACCAGATGACTTTTACTCACGTCTAGCCGCTAGACATGTAAAAAAAGAGACGCAGCCAGAGACGGCTATTGTGGAGACGCAGAAAGTAATAGATCTGCCGAGGACAAGAGAGCTGTTCTATGAAGACCCCTACTTAAAGACCTTCAAGGCAAAAGTATTGAGAGTAATCGACGGCAGATACGTAGTGCTCGACCAGACGGCCTTCTACGCAGAGGGGGGCGGGCAGCCGGCCGACGTCGGAGTTATAAAATTCCACAGTGGAGTTGGTAAAGTGGTAGACGTCAAGAGAGTGGGGCATGTAATAGTCCACGTAGTAGAAGGCGCAGTCCCTCCAGAGGGGGCGGAGGTAGTGGGGGAGATCGACTGGGAGAGGAGGTACGGTTTAATGAAGATGCACACAGGCACTCACGTCTTGATTCAAAGCGTTAGGAGAGTCTTGGGGAGCCATATATGGCAGGCAGGCGCGCAGAAAGACCTACCCTCCAGCCGTATAGACGTGACGCATTTTAAAACGCCTACAGCTGAAGAGGTGGCTAAGATAGAGAAACTAGCCAATGAGATAGTACAGGCCAATCTGCCGGTGTACGTCAAGACGTTGCCTAGAAACGAGGCGGAGGCTAGGTACGGATTTGTGCTATACCAAGGCGGAGTGGTGCCGGCTAGAGAGATTAGAGTAGTGCAGATAGGCCCCGACGACGCGCCTTTCGACGTACAAGCATGCGGCGGGACGCATTTAAAACAGACTGGGGAGATCGGCTTGATAAAAATTCAAAAAGTTGAACGCATCGCCGACGGAGTGGTGAGGTTTATATTCACCACAGGCCCCCACGCCCTTGACTACGTCCAAGAACTTGAACGGCAGGCCGCAGAAGCCGCCGCGGCTTTGGGAGGGGCGAAAGAATTTTTGGCAGACGCCGCCAAGAGGGCCTTAGAGAAAATAGAAGCCGTGGAGAAGAAGGCAAGACGCTACGCAGAGCTCTACATAAAGCTACTGGCGGAGAGTCTACAGTTTGAACAAGTGGGGGCGTATAGACTAACAGTAGTGGAGCTAGACGACGAGGAGTTAGCGAAGAGACTGGCGCAGATTGTCACAAGTAGAGATAGAGAGGCGGTGTTGATAATAGTGGGCGGCGGCAGAGTGTCTATATACACCGGCGGAGTGGACGTGGCGCCGATTGTAAAGACTTTGAGAGAAATAGGCTTCAAGGGTGGAGGCTCTAAGACTTTCGCCCAGGGCCAGTACCACGGCGACGTAGAGACTTTAAAACAAGTTGTAAAGAGGGCGTTGGTATGATCCCCACAAACCCCAGAGACCTTGAGAAAATCCTCAAGAGAATGGGTATAAAAGTCGAGGAGATAGACGTGGCGTATGTAGAAATGCGGCTTAAAAACGGGGATGTGTTGAGAATAAACAACCCCACAGTGGCGTTGATGAAAATGCCGAATAAGACGTTGCTATATCAAATACAGACTTCTGAAGCCGCGGTGCAGAAAATCGCCCCCGCTCAGCCCACAAGCTACCAGCCAAGTGAAGAAGACATAGCGATTTTAATAGAACAGACGGGAGCCACTAGAGAAGAGGCAGTGGCGGCGTTGATAGAGACAAAGGGAGATTTAGTACAGGCGGCGTTGAAGTTAATGAAAAAAGAGAAATAGAGCGAAACAAATCTACGGAGGCTATTTCCGTTGATTAGGCGTCGTGTACCAAGTGGCCGTCG
>CAMLLK010000017.1 GCA_946480885.1 uncultured Thermoproteales archaeon | reverse complement strand
CCGCCATCAACACTCTTTCCCTACACGACGCTCTTCCGATCTAGTCCTTATCAACCAGTCGTTGCTATCTCTATCTTTTATAGAGACTCTGTAGCCCTCCACGCCGCGGTCCCACAGCGGCCTTACTCTAACGCCCCGGGGCGGATGGCCGTATATTACAAAAAAGTGGACTTGGGTGGGGCTGTACTTAACGCATTTAGACAAGGCCTCTAAGACTCTAGGCACTTCTTGTGTAATATACAAAAGAGTGTTTAACTTATGGCCTCTCAGCCCCTCTACGCCTAGGTGGTAGACGGCGTAGTCTACTATAGAGTTTATCCTCCAAGGCGGGGCGTGGCTCTTGGGGAAAAACCCGCCGACTGCCGCGCCGATTCTTAAACCCGGCGCCGCTAGAAATTTGCCGTAGGATTTTACAACTGGCACATCTGGGGCAGAGGACTCACACCTACAGAAGTCTATAAACGACTCGTCTACCAACACTCTGGCCTTCTTAGCTAATTCAAAAACTACGTCTCTTGGGACGTAGCTCCCAAAGGGGTTGCTGGGGTTTGAAAATATGAAGAGGTCTCTTTCCTCAAGAGGCGGGGGCCAGTCGGCGGAGAGGTGAGGCACCCCTAGGACTTCGGCCACTCTGGCGTAGTCTCTATAGTCGTGTCTTAATGTGACAATTCGCCGAGGCCTAAGCCAAGACGCCGCCGCGGAGATTGCCTCTGTGGCTCCGTTGAACACCACCACAGGCACCTCTTCGTATTGAGACAAAACCTCCTCTGCTAAATTAGCCGGGAATTTTAAATACACCCCCCTCTCCACGGCCTCGGCCACTAGCTGTATTAACTTCGAGGGGGGGCCCAGGGGGTTCGAGTTGTCTGAGAAGTCTAGCGCCGCCTCCTCCGCCCAGGTGGCGCCTCCGTGGACACTCCACATGGCTACTCTCGGTAGTAGCCGCACATGGGGCAGTATTTCTTAAAGCCTGCGTATCCACACCTCGGGCAGCCGTCTGGAGAGGTTATGTAGCTAAGGCCTAGTCTTTGATACACTTGTTTGAGATAGGTCAACTCGTCGCCCGCGGCTTTTCTCATAGCTGTGTATAGCCTATTGAAACACGTCCCCGACTCTAGTGGCGTCTTTTCTCTCTGCGCCACCTCCGGCGCTATTTGTATCAACGCCTCTCTCAAAGGCCTCTTCCCAAGCGCGGCGTGGGCGGGGACCGCCAAGGCGGCTTGTATCGCCTCGGGGTGTGTGAAAGGCGCCTCTACAGCCACTCCTAGACTGCGGCCGATGGCGAAGCTACAAAAACTCCAGTTAGACAACACCTCTCTCCTCTTCTCCTCTAGCCTGTCGAGATACTTTAAATAGAAGGAGTAGCCTAGATAGAGCTCGTCTCCGCCGTCTCCAGTACACACGACGCGGTGTCCCCAAGACGCCGCCTCTTTTATAGCTATATACACAGCTGCGCAGTTCACCACCTCCATGGGGTTGAAGACTTGTAACACGGCCACCACCTCCTCCGCCGCCCTCAACGCCTCGTCTAGGCCTACTGACAAAATCGTCAAAGGCACAGAGAACCTCCTCGCTGTGTACATGGCGTATGGCAGATCTACGCCGCAGCCCCGTAGCTCTACTGTAAAGGCATGCGGCCTGGCCCCGGCCTCCACCGCCTTCCACAAGACGTAGGTGGAGTCTATCCCCCCGGACAACAACACCGCGTCGCACTGCGGCTTCATAACAATGCGATATAGTAGCCGCCGTGTTCTACTACTTCTCTACACCTAGCCTCTATGGCTAAGCCAAGCCTGTGGATTTGTACCACTTGGCTGTGGTACTCTCCCCTCTCCCCCAGAGGGTCGACGCCGAGGCTCTTCACCTCTTTTAAAAACTCCGCCGCGTCTTTAGAACTAACTCTCCTACAGACTAGGCCAGGCGCCGAGGCGCCAATTACGACAAAGTCTAGCTCCTCTACAATTTTGAAAAACAACTCCTCTCTATCCATACCCCACAGAGGCTCCCTCAGCCTAGCCCCCACTTCGGAGGCAAGCCTCTCCATATATTTTAAATGTTCTACAACGTCTACGTCCCCCGCCACGATCTCCACCGTGCCTAGTTTTTTCAAAAACTCTACCTTCTCCTCGAACTCCCTCCCCCTCTGTAATTTCTTAACTACGACCGGCGCGATGCCCCACCCAAGCTCCACGGCTTTTGAGAAATTGAGTAAGTGGGGGGATGGTCTGGGGAATTGGTAGATTAAAAACAACAAAACGTCCACTGGCCACTCTTTCAACACGGCGTAGATAGACTCCTTGCCGCCGCTGTACATAGCCACTTTCATATTGAGTAAATAATAGATCTTTTTAAATAGTACTAAAGTCCTAAATAAATGTTTTTGGGGGGCCTGTCGCCAGACCCAGTGGCGTTGGCCACTGCCCTATTGTTAGAAATTATAGAGAGGCCGGTGCCGTGGCGAGGGCATTTAGTCACGCCGTACATACACCCATCTATACACCCAGTGGCTCTAGTATATAAAGCTGCGTCGCGCCTTGTGAAGCCAGGTGGCGCGTTTAGAGGCGTCGCCGTCTTGTTGGCAGTGGTGGCGCCCATGGCCGCGTTGGCGTTGCTTTTCACAGCGGTGAGAGGCGAGGGGCTCGAGTGGAGCCTCTTAGAGGGCTACTTACTAAAACTCTCGTTTTCAATTACTCAAGTGACTAGAGGCTGCGGCTGGGGGTACGGAATTGGGCGTCCCCACACAGCGGTGAGGGAGTTTGTAAGAAGGAGGCTGGACCCCAGCCGCCGCGGCTTAGTAAATAGCGCATGTGTAGAAACAATGGCTGAGTCTCTTGTAGATTCATACGTCTCCCCACTTATGTGGTACATAGCGATGGGCCTCCCCGGCGCTTGGATCCAACGGGCGGTGAATACGGCAGATGGGTTAGTGGGGTTTAGAGAATATAAGAGGCTAGGCGCCCCCTCTGCTCTATTAGACACTGTTATGAACTACATACCTGCGAGATTTACGGCACTCCTAATACTGTCGGCCGAGGTTAGGGGCCTAGAGGCTTTGGCACAGAGACGACAGATCGAAAGCGTCAATGCAAAGTGGCCTATCTCCGCCATGGCTGCCGCGCTGGGGGCTACGTTAGAAAAAGAAGGCCACTACTCAGTGGGGGCCGGTGGCCACCCTACAGAACTAGACGTGGCATACGCCATGTGGATAACCCACAGAGCGGCGGCAGCCGCGGCTTTGATATTCTACACCCTAGCTATGTCGGCGTAGAGTAAGTAGACTCTATAGAGACTCCACTGCCCATATTCACGTCGCCGGCCTAGAGCACACGGCGTCTCAAGTAGTGGGGGGGTTGAAGGCGCCGTCGTATTAGTCAATATGTCTCCACGTAATTCCTCTGGATGGACAGGCCCTCGCAGCTCTTTGTACATTTGGCAAAAGTTCTTCGCCCACTATGCCCTCTTCTAACGACCCGTCTATTCTATATTCGGGCCGGACGGCGGAGGCGTCTTTTTCTAATGTGAAGACTGGGCCTTGGCAGAGGCCGCAGGCTGTGCAGAGCCATCTATCCACTCTCACATATATAGGCATTTATTTAACAATGTGTTTATTTATATAATTTACCGGCGCCGATAGATTTTTTATATTCTATTCCAGTCTCTACGTGTCTTGTGAATTAGAGCCTGTAGGCCGCTACCACGTGCTAGAGGGGCCTAGAGTCGCCCTTAGGCCCTCCGCCGCGAGGGCGATGGTGGAGAGACACTACGGCGTGGTGGGGCACGCCGCAGTTGAGTTGTGTAAATGGACTAAAGAGGCTTTGGAGGGGGGCAAGTCGTGTTATAAAGTGAAGTTCTACAACGCGCCGGCTGGCGGGTCTCATAGATGTGTGGAGATGAGCCCCGTGGGTCTTGTGTGTAGTAATAGATGTGTATATTGTTGGAGGCCTACGGAGGAATTCGACGTCTTTGAACTAGACGAGAGGTTTTACATGGAGCCAGAGGAGGTAGTAGAGGGCGTCTTAAGAGAGAGGAGGAGGCTACTGTCTGGCTACTGGGGCCACCCAGAGGGTAGGAAAAGAGTGAGAGAGGCGCTTGCCCCCACTCACTGGGCGATTTCTCTATCCGGCGAGCCTACGATGTATCCCAAACTCGCAGCGTTGATTAAATACATTAAGTCTCTCCCCCACACCAAGTCTATATTCCTAGTCACCAACGGCCAACACCCAGAGGCTTTGAAAAAACTATGGGAAGAAGACGCCCTCCCCACTCAACTATACCTCTCCACCAACGCCCCCAATCGAGAGCTCTACTATAAAATAAACGCACCTGTCTACCGTAGAGAAGACGCTTGGGAGAAGTGGCTAGAGTCACTAGACCTATTGCCCAAGCTCCCCACCCGCACAGTTTTGAGAATTACTCTAATACGTAGTTTAAACTACGACGAGGCGTATATACCACAGTTCGCCCAGATTATAAAGAGGGGCGACCCCCACTTCGTAGAGATAAAGAGCTATATGCACCTAGGCCACTCCACCTATAGGCTAAAGAGAGAAGATATGTTAAGCCACGGCGAAGTAGTAGCTTGGACAAAGAGGCTACTAGAGGAGTTGAAGAAAGCCGGGGCGGATTTCGTCTATATGGACGACGACGAGCCGAGTAGAATAGTTGTAATACAAAACATGGCTAGGTATGTAGAACGGTGGATTGTCCCCCCAGGCGGGGAGGGCGCCCGTTGGTAAACGCTAGTTAGTGGAGTGCCGCTCAGGCCAGTGACTTTGTAATTTGGAGTAGTTTTCTATACCTCTCCAATAGGCCTAGGACATCTCCCGTCTTTCTGTAGTATTCTTTGTCTAAGTGCTCTCCTCCACATAGGAGTCTAAAAGTGTCGCCAGACACCTCGTCAATTAATAATAGTCTGCCCTCGGCGCGGCCGTATTCAAATTTAATATCTACTAAGTCACAACCTGCTTTTGCATAGAGGCTTTTTAACACAGTGGCCGCCTTTACAGATGTAAATTTTATATACTCTAGCTCTTGCGCCGTAACTAGCCCGGCCTCTAGGGCCTCCTCTTCTAAGACCAAGGGGTCGTGTAGTTTGTCGTCTTTAAAGTGTAGTTCAACTAGTGGCTTTGAAAACGGCTGGAGTGGAGCTAGCCTGGGCATTCTCTTTAACTGGCTGCCATACGCCCTAAACCTCACGATAACCTCTAGCGGCACAACATCCGCCGGCTTTGCCACTATGGCGTTAGGCGGCTCGTAGGCCACGTAGTGAGTGGCGACGCCCGCAGCCTCTAGGCGTTGTAACAACAAGGCCGTGGTCTCCGCCGCTAGAGCCCCCTTGCCGGGGGCCACGTCTCTCTTAACTCCGTCTCCCGCCGTGACTACGTCTTTAAAAACTAAGACGTAAAGACCCCCCCTTCTATAGACTTGTTTTGCCTTGCCCTCGTATAGCAACTCCATGTGTTTAAACACTTGTGGTTTTTTAACATATACTTAAAAAATAACTGGAGTCGCCAACGGCTCTTTCAATAAGTATTTAATACCCCGCTAATTTTTTAGCGTGGATAGAGTCCTCATCGTAGGCGACGGGGCGAGGGAACACGCCATCGCTTGGGCTGTGGCTAAGTCTGGCGCACGGGTCTACGCACACGTCGGCCATAGAAACCCGGGCATTGTAGATATTGTAAAGTCGACGGGGGGCTTTGTAAAAGTGGGGAAGATTACAGACTCTGTAGAGGTGGTGAAGACCGCAGAGGAGGCCTCCCCAGACTTAGTAATCATCGGGCCGGAGGAGCCTCTATTCGCAGGCGTGGCAGACGCCTTGAGAGAGGCGGGGTTTTTAACCTTCGGCGCCTCGGCGAGGGCGGCTGTGGTAGAGATGCGGAAAGACGTGGCCAGGGCGCTTCAGTGGAAGTACAAAATACCGGGGAGGCTTATCTACGGCGTTTTTGAAAAATTAGAAGAGGCATACGCCTTCGCCAAGGCGCTTGGGTCTGTGGCCATTAAGCCAGTGAGACAAGCCGGTGGGAAAGGAGTTAGAGTTGTCTACGGAGAGGCTAAGTATCTAGACGGCGCATTCGACGGAGTTATTCTAAAGGGGGCGGAGGAGGCAAAGGCCCAGTTGTCTGGGTATGGAGACGTGTCGGCCGCTGTATTAGTAGAAGAGGCTGTGTGGGGAGTGGAGTACACAGTTCAAGCAGTCACCGACGGCGAGACTGTCTTCCCCTTCCCCCCAGTGCAAGACAACCCCCACGCCTTTGAAATAGGCGTAGGCCCAGAGTGCGGGGGGATGGGCACTGTGTCGCCACTGCCGTATATTGAGAGGGGGGAGGCCGAGGAGGCTGAGGCTATTATAAAAGCCACAGTGGAGGCTGTGGAGAGAGAATTCGGAGTGAAGTACATGGGGGCGTTGAGCGCACAGATGATGTTGACGGCTAGGGGGCCCGTCCTTATTGAGTACTATAGCAGACTGGGGGACCCGGAGGCTGTAAACGCCTTGTTTTTATACAACGGCGACGCCTATCAATTGTTTAAATTGGCGGCGGAGGGGAAATTACACAAAGCAGAGGGGGCGTTTAAACAATTGTATACAGTAGTGAAGGCCGTGGCGCCTCTGGGGTACCCACATAGAAGAGACTTGGCCAGGGGCAGGGTGGCGTATATAGACTGGGACGTAGTGAGGCGGGAGGGCTGTCTAGTCTTTTTCAGCTCTGTAGAGGAGGCCGGCGGGGGCTACGTCTCTCTGGGCTCTAGAGCTTTTGAAATTTTAGGCTACGGCGAGTCTATAGAAGAGGCGTATGTCAAAGCCGAGAGATGTGCCTCCGCCGTGAGGGGCGAGGGGTTTTTCTACAGGAGAGATATTGGATCTCTTGAATATATCACAGCTATGCAGAAGAGGGCGGAGACTGTTAGAGCTGTCTATAAGTGGAGAAGGGCCAGGGGGCTAGACGCCAGGAGAGTAGTCTGGGAGCCTGGTAAAGAGGCTAAAATCCTAGAGGGGTAATGTCGGCGGGTTTATTCGCTTTGTACAACTTCGGCGGCGAGGGCGACCTCTACCCATTTATCTACTACGGCCTAAAGGCTATGTCTAATAGAGGCGACGTAGCCGTCGCCTACGTGTGGGGCGACGGCGGGTTGAAGAGAGTTGATGTAGACTTAACGCGGGAGGAGGGCGGGGCCGCCCACGGCGTCGCGGCAGTGGGCTGTGTATACGTAGACAATTGTTGTAAAGAGACGGGGGGCGGCGTGGTGTGTAAATTCGGCCCAGAGGAGGCCGCGCCGGGGAGCCGCCCGGCGAAGACGGCGTATGTGGCATTAGACGGCGGCGTGTTGTACGTATACAGACCCCCAGAGCTGTGGCATCTAGCAGTGGGCGCCCACGGATTTGATTTCTTCATCGCCGCCACTGAGTCGGCGGCGGTGGAGATCCTCGGCGGCGACTTAAGGAGGAGTCTAAGGGGGGGAGAGTTGGTAAAAGTGTGGCGCTACGGAGTGGAGACCGACGGCGGGGGGGAGGCGGGGTCGTTATGCGCCCTTGAGTTTATCTACGCCGCCCGCCTCGACGCTAAGATAGACGGCGTGGAGGTGGCTGAGTTGAGGTCTAGACTAGCGGAGTCTTTAGCCAAGGCTGTGAAAGTAGACGTAGATGTAATTGTGGGGGTGCCGGAGACTGGGGTGTACTACGCCTCTTGGCTGGCGAAAAACATCGGCCGTTGGTGTTTCCCAGCTTTTGTCGCCACGGCGCGTGGGAGGAGCGCGTTGCTAGACGAAGTGAAGGAACGCCTCGCCGTAATTCAACTAAAGGCTAATGTAGTTGAGTCAGTTGTGCGGGGGAGGCGGGTGTTAGTAGTAGACGACAGTATCATCAGCGGGTTGACAATTAGGCAGATCTCTCAACTACTGAGGGGGAGGGCTGGGGCGCGAGAAGTCCACGTAGCCATCGCCGCGCCGCCGCTTAGGAGGACGTGTCCCTTTGGCGTCAAAACCCCGCCGGAGAGCCACATGGTGTATAGATATATGGACGACGGCCATGTGGCGGCGGCGTTAGAGATAGACAGTATATCTTACCTAAGGCCTGAAGAGGTCGAGGGGGTGTTTAGTAGGAGGGTCTGTACGTACTGTATGCGATGAGGCTCGGAGTGTTGGCCTCCTGGCGGGGCTCTAACTTCAGGGCGATTATGCAGCACGTAGAGCTAGGCGTGTTGAAGGGCGTAGAGCCCGTCGTATTGATATACAGCGACGAAGAGGCCCCGGTTAGAGAAGTGGCGAGGCAACACGGCGTAGAGGCGGTGTTTGTAAAACACAGAGGCGTCTCCCGCTCGGCGAGGGAGGGGGAGATGTACCAAATACTTTCTCAAAGGGGGGTGGACGTCGTGGCTTTGGCGGGGTACGACTACATACTAAGCGCCTCTTTCATATCTAAGTTTAGACTTATTCTAAACATCCACCCGTCGTTACTCCCCTTCGCCGGGGGGAAGGGGATGTACGGCTTGAGAGTACACATGGAGGTGTATAGAGCTGGGGTGAGAGTGACTGGGCCTACTGTACATATAGTAGACGAGTCTGTAGACGGCGGCCCTGTCCTAGACCAGTGGCCTGTCTACATTGGCGACGTCTACAACCTGCCGCTGTCGCCGGAGGAGAAGGTGAGAGTCATAGCGGACAGAGTGTTGTTGTTTGAACATAGACTCTACTCAAGAGTGTTGCAGGCAGTGGCGGATGGGCTATTGGAGACTTGGGAAGAGCGTGTAAAAGTGCCAAAGGTGGTGGAGGAGGGGGGTAGGCTGAAGTTGGTTGAAGAAAGTGCCGTGGTGAAGAGGGCGGCTTTGAAAATTACGCCCGGGTGGATGAGGCAGTGGGAAGAGAGGCAGAGGGTATTTATAGAGAGGCAGTTAGAGGAGTGGAGAGACAAGCCCTACGTACTGCCGCCATGGTAGTCTGGCTGAGGGGGGAGCCTCTACACAGAGAGGCGAAGGAGTGGGCTAGGAGACATGTGAAATTGTTAGAAGAGGTGGGGATTACGCCTAAACTAGCTGTGTTATTACTCCACGACGACTCAGTGGAGTTAGAGACTCAGCGGAGGTACGTCTGGCTGAAGGCGAGAGATGTTAGAGAGGTGGGGGGAGAGGTGGAGATTTTTGAACTATTCCACACGCCTCCCGAGAGGAGGACGGCGGAGGCTTTGAAACTAATCGACAGCCTAAATAAGAGAGACGACGTGACTGGAATTTTAATACAAAAGCCCCTCCCGCCTTATGTAGACGAGCGGGCTTTATTCAACGCCTTGGCGCCGGAAAAAGACGTAGACGGCCTCACCCCCGAGAATAAGAAAAAATTAGTGGCCGGCTTCGACTTAGACAGAGACGTGCTGCCGTGCACCCCCGCCGGCATTTTAGAACTCTTCCGTCTCTACGGCATAGAGGTGAGGGGTCTAGACGTAGTGGTTGTGGGGAAGGGAGAATTAGTGGGGAAGCCCCTCTCTATAATGTTAATGGAGCTAGACGCCACAGTTACTGTGCTCCACGCGCTGTCTAAAGACAGATTAAAATACGTCAAAGACGCCGACGTTGTAATATCTGCAGTGGGGAGGCCGCCGGAGTTGTATAAAGACAACCCGTGGCGTCTAACTGGCGACATGGTGAAAGAAGGCGCCGTGGTGGTGGGGGTCGGGGGCAAGGTAGACCCCACGACGGGTAAGTGGCACTTCGACGTAGATGAAAAGTCTGTAGCCGAGAAGGCCTCCTACCTAACGCCTAATTTAGGCGGCGTGGGGTTAGCCACTAGGGCGAGGCTGTTGAGAAATTTAATAAGGACGAGCTACTTAGTGGCTAAGTCAACCGCCCCCACTAGGCTAGTGCAATGAGGTACAGAGACGCGGGGGTGGATTTAGAAAGACACAGGTCGGTGCACAGAGCTGCGGAGGAGATATTGGGGGGGTCGGCGGGGGCGTATGTGAGATATATAGAGCTGGGCGGGTCGGAGGTAGCTCTTCACGTAGATGGAGTGGGTACGAAGACTCTGTGGCTGTTGGAGGGCGGAAGGTTGAAAACCGCGGGTTGGGACTGTGTGTTTGTCAATGTAAATGACGTAGTTTGCGACGGCTTTAGAACAGTGGCTGTAGTGGACTACGTAGCTGTCTCGCCGGGGCTGGAGGACAGAGTTGTAGAGGTATTTCGCGGAGTGGCCGAGGCGGCGTCTAGAATTAAAGCTGCCGTTCTAGGCGGCGAGACAGCCATAATGCCAGATGTAGTAAACGGCATAGACGTAGTATGTACTGTACTCGCAGTGAGAGAGGCTAGGCCGAGGCCTGTGAGGCCTGGTGACTACATTGTGGGCGTGGCGTCCACCGGGCCACATGCAAATGGCTTTAGTCTCATTAGGAAGTTATTCAAGCCAGGAGACGAAGTCTGCGGGGCGTCGGCTGCTGAGGTTTTTCTCAAGCCGGTGGCTGACTATTCTAAAGTCCTAGAGGCGATGAGAGAAGGTTTAGCCAAGGCGGCGGCGCATATAACCGGCGGCGGATTTACAAAAATTAAGAGAGTGTTAAATAACCACGGCGCCGAGATCAATATAAAAAGCCTGCCTTGTTGGGCAGAGGCGATTTTAAAACGAGGCGTCCCCCCAGAGGAGGCCTTTAGA
>CAMLLK010000016.1 GCA_946480885.1 uncultured Thermoproteales archaeon | reverse complement strand
TTTCCCCACACGGCTATGTGGAGCCTGGGGGTTACTCTAAGCCCCCGGGCCACTGCGTAGTTCCATATCTTTTTCAAGACTTCGGCGTGTTCCTCCGGCGTCTGTGACATAGGCATGAGGAAGACTCTGTCTTTGTCAATGTTATGTTGTTCAATATACTTCTCAACTTCGGCTACGTCTTCTACATCTCTAACTACGAATTTAAACCACGCCTTTCTACTCTTCGGGTAGAATGGGTGGAGCCTCACAGATACGCCAGCGTTTGAGAGTTTTGGAGACACGTCGTAGTAATCTACATACTTGTCTAACTCGTCGGTCGGGGGGTAGACCCCACTTGTCTCAATCTCCACCGAGCCCAGTCTCTTGACCCCTCTGACAAGCTCCTCCAAGCCCCTCCCCAGCCACACCAAAGGCTCGCCGCCTGTGACCACCACGTGCCCCACGCCGAAAGAGGCCGCCTTTTCTACAATCTCCCCCACCGACATCTCTACGCCTTCGTCAAAGCCCCATGAGTATTTAGTATCGCAGTAAACACAACGAATGGGGCAGCCGGCAAGCCTAATAAACACAGAGGGCCTCCCCAGATTTACCCCCTCGCCCTGCAGCGATGCGAAAATTTCTAAAACTCTCACAGCGCCTTTTCAATTATTAGTTTTTCAATACTCTCTACATATCTCCTCGCCGACTCTGGTAAATATTTATAGACGTCAGTAGAGACAAAGCCTCTAACTAATAGAGAAACAGCCTCTTGATATGTCAAGCCCTTGGCCATGAGGTAGTTAATCTCGTCTTCTGCCAACTTCCCAATAGAAGCCTCATGCGTCAACACAGCCTCTTTATTCAACGCAGATAGTTGTGGAATTGTCACAATACGAGCTTTTTCAGACATCAAAAGGCCGCTGCACTCCACATGTCCTCTAGAGGGAGCCGCGGCATGCACCTCGGCGCGCATTACCACTTCCGCCTCTTCTGTGGCCAACGCCTTAGTGACTAACTCAGCTCCGGCGCCGCCGCCTTCTAAAAATGCGACGCTTCCAATATCAATTATTGAATTTCCTCTCGCCAACACTACAGATGAAGTGTACGCAGTAGCCCCTTCTTTAAGCCATATCCTGGGCATAGTCTGTAAAGTACTCACGGCGGCTAGATTGGCGTAGTACTCTACGTACTGTCCACCCTCTTCTACAACTACCCCAGTCCTCGGCCTGACGTGGGCGGCTTTATTCCAATTGTGGACCATTATAAACTTCAACTTGCCACCTCTGTGGATGTAGAACTCTGAAATACCTACGTGGAGCCCCACCGCCTCTGGCGCAATGACACATCCAGTATAGACCACAGCCTCGGCGCCCTCCTCCACAATGACGATATTATGTGGCGCCTGTAGGCCCCCTCTAACAATTGAGAGACAGGCTAATACTGGGTCTTTGGGCTTAGAGCCTGGCTTTACTCTAATTACATACCCTCCAGACCCTCTCAACGCAGCTACCGCCGTATATTTATCTAAGTCGGGAGGCACAAGCCTCCAGACGTAGTCTTTTACAAGGTCTCTATGCGTCTCTACAAAGTCTTCAATTTTGTAAACTTCGACACCTGGAATTTTACTAAGGTATTTAAAATAGATGTCATCTGCTTGTATATAATACGCCGGAGCTTTTGCCGTGACACCAGCCCTCTCTGCGATTTTCACCACCGACTCCTCCTCTACTCTACCGCCCCCGTTTAAAAATTTTAAAATATCTAAATCCGGCCCGTGCTGCGCAGGTTTGTCTAGAGCTTTTCTAGCTCTCTCTCTAACTACCTCAAGCCAGTTTAGTAAAGCCATATGCTAACACCTCCTCAACCAATTCTCCACTTCCACATTTTTTAAAAACCCCCCCTAGAATTACACATGCTCTACTCGGCGGCACGTATTTAGTAATATAGCCACTGTGAGTCACCACCACCAATGCTGCCGTTTCTAAAAGATTTTTCAAAGCCCTCCCCACGAGCGCCAGGCTATCTACATCAACTCCACTGTCTGGCTCGTCGATTAAAGCGGCCTTAGGCCTCATGGCGGCGACAGTGGCTAACTCTAGACGCTTCCCCTCACCCCCAGAGAGCCTCCCCACTTCTCTATCCCATAGATGTCTAAGCTCTAGACTCTCAGCCACCTCTACTGGGTCACATCCACTCTTTCTACAAATGTGGCTTAACAACGTCCCCACTCTCACGCCGTGTAGCCGAGGCGGATTTTGAAACGCCAACGCAAGGCCGGCGGCTGTCCTCTCCTCAATTTTCTTATCTGTCAAATCCACTCCGTCTAGTTTCAACACGCCAGTTGGAGTCTCGTACCCCGGGATGCCTACCAGTGCCTTTAATAACGAAGACTTCCCCACTCCGTTGGGGCCAAGTACGTAGAAGACTTCGCCTCGGCCTACTGAAAAAGAAACATCTCTAAGAATTACTCTGCCCCCCACCGCCACTGAGAGGTTAGACACAATTAACATTATAAAAAATAATATTTTTTATTTATATAGGTGTTTTATTTGCATTGACTTAAAGCCTCCGCTACTTTTTTCAATCTGTCGCAGTACTGCGCCACCTTGTCTCTATCTAACGCCGCCAAGTCGACTATGTACAGAGCGAGACTCTCTAATTCATCTACAGTCTCTTCTATAGTCCTAGGGCCGCCTAGCCTAGGCCCCCTCAGCCATGGGATTTTCTTAACTACGTTCTTCCCCGCATCTGTTAATACGTAGCGCCCGTCTTCTCTCTTCGACACTAAACCCTCTGCCTCTAATTGTTTAAGTAGGGGGTACACTGACCCCGGCGAAGGCCTCCAAAAGCCCCATGTATATTCCTCTATTGCTCTTATAATCTCCGCGCCGTTCATAGATTTTTCAGATAGTGACCACAGTACTAACTCTCTAAGCCCTCTCTTCCATACGAAAGCCCACGGAGGCGGCGCCATGTGTTTATTTACAGTGCTGAATTTTTAAACATTTCGGTTCCGATATCGAAGTCGATATTTTATATATTTAAAGAGGTTTTATATAAAATGTGTGAAACTGGCCACTGTAAAAATAGGTGGGGAGGTGAAAATCGCAGCCGTAGTTGGAGAAAAAGTTATAGACCTCGCCGCCGCTTATAAAAAACACTACGGCGTAGACTACGCCCCAGATTTTCTTTACGATATGAAAAAATTAATATCGGCGGGAGAGCCCGCCTTGAGGCTAGTAGAAGAGTTGACAGCGGTGGGCAGCCCAGTTGTTAGAGATTTTCAGTGGCTCCCACCTGTTCCAAACCCCGAGAAGATACTATGTGTAGCAGTTAACTATAGAGCGCACGGCGTGGAGACAGGTATGGAGCCGCCGGAGAGGCCTTACTTCTTCCCCAAATTCCCAAACACTTTAGTGGGGCACAGAGGCGTGGTGTTGAAACATAGAGTAGTGGAGAGGCTGGACTGGGAGGTGGAGTTAGTAGTAGTAATAGGGCGGGCTGGGAAATACATAAAGCCGCAAGAGGCTCTAGACTATGTCTTTGGCTACACCGTCGGCGTAGACATCACGGCGAGAGATTGGCAAAACCCAGAGGAGAAGACAGCTCGCCTATACGGAAAGAATTGGATCTGGGGCAAGTCTATGGACACCATGGCGCCGACTGGGCCTTACATAGTCACTAAAGACGAAGTCCCAGACCCCAATAGACTCGCCCTCAGGCTTTGGGTAAACGAAGTGTTAGAACAAGAGGGGAGCACCACAGACTTAATCTTCAAAGTACAGGAGTTAGTCAGCTGGGCGTCTCAAGGCATTACTCTAAAACCCGGAGATTTGATATTCACAGGCACGCCCCCAGGTGTGGGCTGGGCGAAGGGGAAGTATTTAAAAGGAGGGGACGTGATTCAAGCCGAGGTGGAGAATGTGGGGAGGTTAGTGGTATACGTAGTGGAGGAGTGACTTCAACGGGCGTAGAAGATTTTTTTCAAAACCTCCGCCTTGTCTACTCTCACCCCTGAGAAACTCGACTCAAGTATATAGACTCTGCCGCCGACCTCTACTCCGGAGAGATCTAGCCTATCGCCTTCTGACTCAAGCACATAGATATCCCCCTCTACTTCAGCCCCAGATATATCTACGTCGCCTTTGACTCTTGCTATAGTGATAGAATACGCCCTGGCCCCCAGCGACACGCCGCCTTTGTGTCTGTCTATTATAAACTCGCCGGCTATTGAGGCGCCACGTATATCTATTACGCCTTTAGTGTCGTATATCAATACGTGGCCTCTCATAACGGCTTTAGACAAATCTACGCGGCCTTCTACTCTAGACGCCACGAAGCTCTGGGCTCTGCCTTGTGAAAAAGCCACCTCTCCAAGGACTAAGTCTACGTAGACGTGGGCAAATCTACTACTTGTGAGCAAGACGCCGCCCCGGACATTGTACACAATTAAATCCCTCCCCCTGGCCTCTCTCAAGTCTATATCTCCAGCTACGCTCTCTATAAGAAGCGGGCCGTGTATTTTAGCGCCTCTTAACCTGGGCTGAGCGCCCGAGACCTCGCCACCAGGCAGGTGGCAGAGTTCGCAGTCTATGGCAAAGACTAGCTTTTTTCTACAGCGTGGATCTTTTACACAACTGTCGTCGTGGTATATACAGAGGCCGTTGTCTAAGGCGGGGCGGCCGCAGAAACATTGCATTGTCTATAACTACGTCTTTATATATAAGACCTTCTCTAAATTGTGTACATAGCGCCGACGCGGCCTAGGAATTGGTCTAGTGATTTACAGTATTTAATTACGCCGCTGGGCACACAAGCGCCTCAGCCAGACGACACAATATATATATACTTGACTAGACCAGTCTCAGCCGTAGTGGGTAGAGCCAAGGCGGGCGTTGTGTTCATAGTGCCAAGAGACAAATTACCTATGCTACTGGCAAAATTAGGCCTCACGTCTTCTATAGATACAAAAATGAGATATGTAGCTTTGATTGAGTTGAGAGAGTATATACAGTGTAGAAGATCTGTTAGTTATAAAAAACTAGGTATAAGACCTCCCGCTACGTTGCGTAAAATTAGTAAAAAGACTATAGAGACACTTGAAGAGATCTGTAGTAGTAACGATTAAATTATTATAGTCTATTCTTTATTAATGAGGTGGAGTAGACTTGTATTGATTGGGCTGTTGATAGGGCTGTTGGCAGTTTTATTGCTCATATATGTACTAGTCTTCTCTGAGGAGCGTAAATTTGGGCCTTTCCCCCTCCCCATCCCCAGGCCCTATGGACATATGGACATATTCACCGGCGCTAAGATTTAAACAGTGCCGTTTTTTATACTACATGGCGCAGTTGTATTTGAAATACCCCACAATTAGGCCGAGGAGGCTGAGGAGTAGTAAATTAATCCGAGACGCTGTGGCCGAGACTACGTTAGAAACGGGGCGTTTCATCTACCCAATTTTTGTAAAGAGGGGGGGCGGCAGAGAGCCTATCTCCTCTATGCCTGGCCAGTTTAGATGGCCGGTGGGAGAGGAGTTAGTGAGACATGTAGAGGAGGCGTTGTCGCTGGGCGTAGACAAATTTATACTCTTCGGAGTAGTTTCTGACGATGTAAAAGACTCAGTGGGCAGCGCCGGGTACGACCCCTCTGGCGTGGTGCCAGACGCCCTCAGACTACTGAAGGAGGTGTTCGGCGACAGAGTTATATTGTTTGCAGACGTCTGTCTCTGTGAGTATACTGACCACGGCCACTGTGGCGTAGTAGTGGAGAGACGGGGCAAGTTTACAATAGACAACGACTCCACTATTAGTCTATACGCCAAAGAGGCTGTGGTCTACGCAGAGGCTGGGGCAGACTTCGTGGCGCCCAGCGGGATGATGGATGGACAAGTGGCTGAGATTAGAAAAGCTCTAGACGCCCACGGCTTTCAACACGTGGGGATTATGGCGTATAGCGCTAAGTACGCCTCTGCTTTCTACGGCCCCTTTAGAGTGGCGGCAGCGTCGGCGCCTAAATTCGGCGACAGAAGGACGTATCAAATGGACCCGCGAAACGCCTACGAGGCTGTGAAAGAAGTGATGTTAGACCTAGAGGAGGGGGCCGACATAGTGATGGTAAAGCCGGCGCTTGCCTATCTCGACGTCATAAAGTTAATAAAAGAGACATTCCCCTGGGCCCCCCTCGCCGCCTACAACGTCTCTGGCGAGTATACAATAGTCAAAGCCGCGGCTGGGTATATAGACGAGAGAGTAGTCACGTTGGAGATTTTGACTTCTATAAGTAGGGCGGGGGCCGACCTCATTATTACATACCACGCCCTAGACGCCGCCAGGTGGTTAAAAGAGGGGCTGCCCTTCTGACTACCCCATAGGGTTGAATAAAACAGAGGCTGAGATGTAGAGGCCGTATCTATACGGCAGCCAGGGAGCGCCGCCCCACTTTTCTTTAAACTTCCTCACCCCCTCAGTGGATCCGAGGCCTAGGTTCAACTCTCTCTTGTTCTTCGCCTCAGCCAGTTTTAAAAAGTTGTAAAATAAATAGTCGGAGACCCCGGGCACGTAGTTGACTCTATCTATAAAGTTAAACATATAGAAGCCGAAACGCGCCGCCGAGAAGTCAACCACGTCGAAGCCCACTATGGCGCCTCTCCTGTCCAAAGCCTCTAAGACGTATACCTCTGGATGTGACGCTACGTACTGAGGGAGGCGGCGGTAGATAGCCCTTATGTAAGACACATCTCTCGCCTTTAGAAAACTCTCCACTAGGCGTAGGTGTTCTCTACCCACTCTCCGGCTGATAGATATAGACACCTCGCGGCTGGCCCTCCTAACCATGTACCTCAGTTTTTTAGAGACGGCGGCGGGCAGCATTAGTCTATAGTAGAAGTCTTGGCTAGTCTCTACGTAGCTGAGGGGCGGCAGATCTGGCCCAATCACTACCACAACTCTATCTAAAAACTGCTCCACTAGTCTATACACCTCCGACGGCTCCCACCCCCCCTCCAGCGGGTAGGCCACCACCACCACTGCGTGGGGAGTCTTGTAGTAGACATAGCCCCCGGAGATGTACACATCTGCGTCAGACATAGAGGTGAAATAGTGCGGCAGGTGTTCTGGGACGTATGCTCTCTCTAAAACCCAATTGATCACCACCCAATTTCTGTGAGAAAGTTTGAGATTAATCTATTGACCTCTTCGCCACACTCTACGGGGGCGTAGTGGCCGCAGTCTTCTAACACCACTAGACGGGAGGTGGGGATTTTTTTATAAATCTCAATAGAGTACTTCGGCGGCAGTGATCTATCTCTCCCCCCCGCTATTATTAAGACAGGCGCCTTTACGTACTTTAGTCTATTTCTCACGTCTGACAACAACGCGGACATTATCACAGCTATTGGATTCTCAACTCTACTCTTCACCACCTCTTCTACAATCCAACTAACTACCTCCTCCCGACGCCGGGCTAGCTCTTTCTCTATCTCTCTCACTATAAACTGTCTCATAAGCCTCTGAGTCTCAGAGGGGGTGAAGAATAATGTGGCGTAGGCGGCATAGAGCTTACCTCTTAAATAGTCGCCGAGGACTTTGGCAATTCTTATAAAACTCCTCCTTGCCCGCGACGCCACTAATACAACGCCTTTTGTCAACTCTGGATGTCTAGAGGCTAAGTCGAGGGAGACGAGACCCCCCAATGACCAGCCCACAAAGACAGCTTTCTCAACACCGAGAGAAGACATCAATTGATACACATCTTGTGAGAATTTAGACAACTTCACTCTCCTCTCCAGTGGGCTAGACCTCCCATGTCCACGTAAGTCGGGGACCAGGATTCGATATTTTTTAGACAAGGCCTCTATCTGAACTTTCCACCACCTACCAGAGGCAAACATCCCATGGATTAAAACAAGCCACTTCTCCCCCACGCCGAAGGTCTCGTAGTAAATTACACCATCGTCAAGACGATAATATGGCACTAATCAGCTAATCTACACATTTTAATTTTTACAGACGCCCGGGGGGATAAAAAAGAACATATAGCCCCGGGGCGACGTCCCGCGCGAGGCCTACGTCTCGGCGATTGTGTCATAGGTTCCACGAGGCGATTTGTATAAACTGCTAAGGCACAAGTCCACAGATGGCTGTATAATTACGAGATTTTTTAAGTGGCCAACTCGCCGGCCACCCTCAGCTGGCGGAGTCGGTAGTGGAGAGGCTTAAAAAATATAGCAACTCGCTGTGGTAGAGGCGTCTAGTATAGAACTGGGGCTCTATAAAAACTGTAGAGTTGAGGGGTCGTGGGAAGGTGAGGGGGGCTTATTTAGTTATGTATATTTTATGTAGTCTTTTAAATGGTGCTACTTTAGAATTTACAAAGTCTAACAACTCCTCTGGAGAGACAGACTCTCTAAGTTTTACATATGCCACGGGCACTTCTCCGTAATGTGGGTGGGGCTCTCCCACTACGTTAGCCTCTGCAACTGCTGGGTGGCGTTTTAAAAGTTGTTCTAAGTCCCGCGGGAAGATAGTGTACCCCCTGTGTTTAATAATCCTCTTCTTAGCCCCCCTGAAGTACAACAAGCCGTCTTCGTCGACGTGGACAATATCTCCCGTGCGGAGCCAGCCGTCAATCAAGACTTTCCGCGTCTCCTCCTCGTCTTTATACCCCTCCATATTCCACGGCGACTTTATCCACAGCTCTCCATCTTCCATTAATTTAACTTCGACTAGTGGAAGCGGCAGGCCTATAGAGCCGCGGCTGTAGTAGCCAAGAGGCTCGAAAGATACCACCAGCCCCTCGGCTAGTGTGTATTGTTGTAGTATTTTTACCCCAGTCTTCACCTCAAAATCTGTCCTCACCTCGGGCTGTAGAACTGCGGCGCTGGAGACAGCATAGCGTAGTCTAAGCCTCCGCACGCCCATCCTCAACATCTCTAAGTAGAAAGATGGTGGACCCACGGCTATAGTCACGCCGTCTAAAGCCTCCGGCTTTGGCTTTTTTAAAAACTTTACAGAGGCGCCTGCAGACAAGGCGGCGGCGACGTTCACAAGGCCGGGAACTGTCACAATGGGAGAGGCTGTAAAAACTACGTCGTCTCTACTGAGACTCATCGTTGTTGAGAGCACATACGCATTTATCCATAGAGAAGAGACGTTGTGAATCACTTGCATTGTTCTCCCAGCAACCCCCGCGTGGTATAGCACAAACCTCCCGCGCAGAGTAGGCTTCCCCCCGGCGCCGAGGCTTTGCGAAATGTCTACAGTCTTTATATCTCTCAGTGCCTCTCTATTCCTCTGGATAAACTCCACGTCTCCCGCTACTACGTCGGGGGCGAAGTCATCTATATAAAATTTTAAATCCTCTGGTGTAGAGTCTGGGTCAATAAGCGCCACAGTGCCTCCACCGTTTAGAAGACCCATCAAGGCTGCGAGTGATCTGACTGAACTACTGGCGGCGAATAGCACCCTGCCGGGGTAAAGCCACTCAGCCGCCAATTTGGCCAATTCGCCATATGTTACACACATCTCATCGTCGCAGGCGGCCACCTTCCCAGGCACTATCTTACTCCAGTAGAACATATACGTTTTTACGACTCTCTTAAAAATTATATATGGGAGACGCTTTTGACATATGGACAAGACTCTGGTCGACATATTAATGGAAGTCCAATACCGATTCCCACTGGCCGAGAGGCCTTTTCAAATAATAGCCGAGAGACTAGGCCTCACAGAAGATGAGGTGTTAAAACGCCTTAGAGAGGCTGTTATGCTTGGCGTTTTGAAACGCATAGGGGCTATTCTAAACTATAAATCCAGGGGTATGGTGGCGGCTTTAGTGGGGGTGGCGGCGCCTGAAAATATTATAGAAGAGGTGGCGGCTGAGGTGAATAAAGACCCCCTAGTCAGCCACAACTTCCAGAGGGACTACCGCCCCTACACTCTTTGGTATGTCACTAAGGCTAATAGTAGAGAGGAGCTTGAGTCGAAAGTACAGAGAGTAGCTGAAAAATTCGGCGTTGACTACGTCATTTTATACTCACTGAGGTCGTATAAAGTAGATGTGAGATTTGACTTAGAGAGAGGCATCTCCTGGACTGTTAACTATATACTGCCGGAGAGCCCACCCTCTGTGTCGGAGCTGGGGATACCTATGGAGTTTTTCAATAAAGTTAAGTCTCTACCACTGGCCCCCGAGCCTTTTAAACCCGCGGCGGAGGCCCTTGGGGTGTCTACGCATGAGGCTATTGAGAAAATTAAAGAGTTGATTAAGCTAGGAGTGTTGAGAGACCTCCACGGCACTATAGACGGCGAAGCAGCTGGCTTTAGAGAAAACGCCATGGTGGTGATGAGAGATATTAAATGTGAAGAAGTGGCTAGGCTAAACATCACCACACACGTAGTGTTGAGAAACACTGTGCCCGGCAAGTGGGAGTACCCATGTTACTTCATGGTCCACGGAGTGTCGAGAGACATAATAGAGAGATACGTTCATGAGTCTTTGGCAAAAATTGGGGTTTCGCAGTACAGAATTTTGTACAGTGTGAGAGACTTCCTCGGCGGGAGAGAAATGGCCAAGAGAATAGAAAAAGTGGCAGAGATTTAGGCAGGTCTACGTAACGCCAAGGCGCCGGCCACTGCGAAAGCTAGCCCTATAAAAAATATCACGGCGCCTATGAAGACTATTGCGGTGATAGCCCCAATCCACACCAACCTCGCCGCAGTTTTAAAAGCCGACACGGCGGCGGCTTCGCCTAAGGCGTTGTAAGCCCTCTTTGTAAAATACGCAGAGCCCACGCCCAACGCCCACGTAGTTAAAAACACAGCGGCGGCGGGGCCCCACATGGCAAACTCTTTTTCAAACTCCCCCGCCTTGGGCATTGACGCTATGAAAGCCGCGGCAAGTATAGATATACTG
>CAMLLK010000015.1 GCA_946480885.1 uncultured Thermoproteales archaeon | reverse complement strand
TCTCTCTCAGCCAGCGCCTTTTTCAACTCTTCTCTGAGTTGTTCCACTGTCGTGTATAAATTACGTAGTTCATACAAAAGGTCTATTTGTACCTCTTCTATCTTGAATACAGTCTTAGTCAATCTGTCGAGATACCACCCCGTTGGGATGTAGCCCACGAACCTACCTACGGGTGTAGACGCCTCTATAGATTTGTTTACAAAATCCACAAACCCCCGGTATGCAGAGAAACGTAGTGGCAGCCACTTAAGCCAGAGCCAGGACTCTCCATCTCTTGTACAATACACGTCGCCTATCCACAACTCTGCCCAACTTGACGCGTTTTGTCTCTCTAATACGTCCACTGCGACAAATCTACAAATGCTCTGTAGGTACAACACCGCGGCGCTATGCTCGTCGCTCAAGCCGTCGAAGTCAAGCCCCTTTTGTTTTATATAGACTGTTTTATCTCCCACCGCTGTGGTAAAAACAGTGGCGTTGTAGACATAGGCGTTTATCAACTGGGCGTGGGGCGGGACCCAACTGACCAACTGTCCTAAAACAGATATGGGGAGGAGGAGTAGGAAAAACAACATATTTTTAAGAGAGTCCAACGGTGACGACGCCTTTCGCAATTTGTACAGCCTTGCCAGAGGAATCAACTGCGTATACTACGTATGTATACTGCCTCCCCATCTCCATTGCGTAGTTAAATCTACAAGTTGCCGACTGACCAGCCACTAGGTTTAGCCTATTTGGCAGAGCGTTAGTATCAGTGCTTGTTATACAACCTCCGCCAGTTAGTAACATCGTGGTTTGTTCACCTGTCGGGCCCACTCTCATGTACACCCCAGTCACTCTGCCGTTTAACACCTCTATAGTGACGTCGAAGCCGCCTCTGTCGGCTGTGACTATGGCGTTGGCTCTAACAGACTCCGCCGCCGACTTTCCAATACCTTGGAAAGTCAACACTCCTATCACTCCCACAATTATAAAGGCGGCTGCTATTAACAACGCCTCTACTGTAGTCAACCCCTTGAGTTTTTTCCTAGACATGTCCCACCACTCGCCACAGTCGGAAAAACTTTACAAAATCCACAACAAAGCTAAGTAAATTGCTAAACCGACCGCCCCCCCTAGAGTGGCGGACTTATGGACCCCCAGCGGGGTTAAAAAAACGGCTATGAAAGAGGCCGCTATTAGAGATAGAGACGTGGCTACTACATGTCTCACCTCTTCATAGGGCGGCGGCGTGAAAAACGCGACCACGGCCCCCGCCTCTACTAACGACTTCACGGCGGTGGAGACCGCCACGGCGAGGATAAAGACAGCCGTTAGATACAGTGCGAAGTACGCCGCCGCTAGTTTTACCATCTTTCTCACTGAAGCCGTCTCTATGTCCACAACCGACTGGATGTACTCCACTGCCTTAATTGCTGCGGCCCCGCCCGCCTCTGTAATGGCTTTGTACATACTCTTAGCTAATACAAAATACCTCGAGGGGATTAGGTAGCCGTAGGCGAGTTTAGAAGCTATGTAGAATTTGTCGGATAGCCTAGCCATAATTAGATCAGGCGGCGCCCCCTCTCTTAACATGGCGGCAACTGACCGCAATAGAGGCGCCACCTCCCCCCTTATAGAAAACCACCACAGACGCCCCTTAGCCCAGAGCCAGAGATACGTGGCCGCTCCCACCCCCAAGAAGGCGGCGGGCGCCGCTGTCGTGGCTAACATAACTGCGGCGGAGAGCCCTATGGGGATAGAGACTCCATAAGTTTTCCAAAAGTCTAAGTCGCGGGGGGCCACAATTATAGCCACCGCCCCTACGGCAGTCACTATTGTGAACAACAATGCGTAGAGAACCCACGGCTCTACTACAAAGACCCCCACGGCCCAGAGGAATAGTAGAAAAAGAGGCGTTAAAAACAACGCGCCCAGCGCGCTGTAGATAGACTCGTACATCTCTACACGTGCCTGTGTCTTAGACACCGCCAGAGTCTTCATAGAGTCTAGGAAGGTATGTACTAAGACATTTCTATCTACTCCAGCCTCCTCTTGTGCCAGGGCGTATCCAAAAAGCCGCACTACCTCTTCTCTATCTTCTATTAATCTACTAGAGGGGCTTGGGAGGAGTGAGGCCACGAATAGTCTTCTCGACTCCTCTTGGTCTAACTCGGCGGTGTTAAACGACGTGTATTTCAAAGCCTCGTTGCCAGAGGTCACTCCTAGATAAGTTGCGAATATAGGCGCCGCGGCGATGTAGAACTCTTCTCTCTTCACAAACCTATTTTTTAGACATTAGAAAAAGTTTGACAAAACTTCTCTAATGTGTAAAAGCTTATTGGCTCTTCTCACAGAGTCGGGGATCTCTCTCACAGCTTGGCTCGGGTCGACGCCGGACGCAACTCTCCTCAACACGTAGTCCACCACGGCGTCTATGTGGCGTTGTAGATCTATTGAAGAGGCCACTTGTCTCCAATCCTCCTCCTCAAGCCAAACCCCCGACTTGGAGAGCCTCAGGATTGACTTAAACAATTTGTCCTCGTCTACGCCTAGAGACTTCGCCAATTCACAAATCCAATTGGCAGTAGAGGCCGTGAGTCCCTTTTTCAACGCCTTCTTCAACACCCTACAGCTCATCTAGACTCTAGGAGGAGGAGGGCTAATTTTAGATAGGGGTCGTTTTTCCCCTCTAGCGCCTTTATGACGACATCTCTAGGCAAGATTGACAAAATCTTTGCAGCTAAGTCGTGGGGCATTTCTGCAAGCGCCTTTATTAGACAATCTCTCCACTGTTCTCCAACCGGCGTCTCTATAGATTCGCCTTCATTAGACTCGAGGACCTCTTCTAGAGACTTCTTTCTAATCAACATACCCCCCAGTGTCGAGTAGTGGAAAAATTTTAGACATAGCCAAACCTCTTGGCTTCTTCAGCCACGGCTGAGTGGAAGTCAATTCTCTCAGCCCATATGGCGTCCACAACTACTCTCCTAGCTACGTGTGGATCTTCCTCCTCCGCCGCCTTTAACAACGCCTCCACCCGGAGAGCGAGCTCTTTTTTTAAACTCACGCCGTACATATCCTCGACGTAGTCCTCCAACCAACCTGTTATTTTAGACACCTCCGCCACGCCGTCTTCGACAACCACGCCGGCCTCTTTTACAAATCTCTCGCCGCCGACTGCAGCCAGTTGTATAATTAAAGTGCCCTCGAGCCCCTCCCGCGGCGCCTCGGCCTCTGTAATTCTCAACAACGCGTCTTTTATAGAGTCGCTGTGAAGTGTAGTCAAAGCCCCGTGGCCCGTCAGTTTATAATTCACAAGCGTCTTCAACTCTTGTGGAGTCCTCGCCTCTGCTAAAGCCACGATTGTGTGCATAGTGCCGTATCTAAGGGCCTGGTCTAGGGCGGGCCATAGTTTATCTTCACTCGGCACTGATATATGTAGTATCTGCCCCTCGAGGGGGGCCCATATCTCTCTAGCACCTCTCTCTACCACAACTACTTGAAACCACGGCGGAGTGAAATAAAGCAACAAATTCAACTGCGTAGTTTTGCCGCTGCCCATCCCCCCAGAGAAAAAAACACTGCCTCTAGTCTCTAGCACTAGAGTGGCTAATGCCAATAGCTCAAGCCCCTCTGGCGACATACTTCCACTCCTCCGCTCTTCTCTCTTCTCTAGGCGTCTATATAGATAGGGCCTTAGAAGATGTCTTGAAGGCTTTGGCGTAGACGACACTTTTCTAATATTGACGTTGTATTCTAACAAATCTGCCGCAATCCTTGCCTTGTATACAAAATCCTCTCTAGTCATAAACGGCCTGTCCATAGTTAGAGATGGTAAAAGCTGCTTCACTACGACGTACATAAGAGGCTCGGGTATTATGATATTGGTAGGCAGCCTCATCTCATTTCTCACAGCCACCACTCGCCTATACCTACCCAACTCCACCACTTGGAATTTTAAAAACTCTAACTGCTCTCTAATCGTCTTGGGGATATAGGTATATTTAACAGCCGGCGCCACTGACTGCGGTATGACGATTTCAGTTAACATAGGGTCTCTCATTAACGCCTCTAACGCGCCGTAGCCGCCGTAGTCTCTAGCGCCGGAGTATCTATCTAAGAGATAGTCCACTACCTCTCTAAATTCTTTATACAAAGTCCATATATATCTATCGCCCAGCCCCTCTGCAATAGACTTCATTAACTTGGGGTACTCTCTCTCGTCTGGAGGGACAGCCCCCCTGAGCATAATTAAGAAGAGGGCAGACTCAAGCTCTGCCGGTATCTCCGGGTCGATTACGACATACATCAAATCTTTTGTAATACAGACGTCTGTCCTAACGCCCCGATCTACTAAAACCCCCTCTTTTCTTAACCAACACCGAGAGGTCAGCGTCTTATCTGCTCTAGCGTAGATCATGCTAATTTAATCCTCTCTAATATAGTAGAAACAGCTTTTCTATTCTCTCTGTCTCTAAGAATTGAATTAGTCACGGCGTCGCTGTAGTACTCATCTATTGAGACTCTCCTCAACGCCACTGGGGCTATCCTCTTCGCCATTTTTAACTCATCTTTCTCCACCATATTCACCACTACCAGCGACGAATATGCAATATAGCGCCGGTACTGCTCAGTCTTGACGTCAGAAATTCGAGAAATCAACCTCCTGTCTGACATAAAGATATTAAAGACGCCTTGTCCATGTAGTTTAGCCAAGACCTCGACCCTGAGGGCCGCCGCAGTGTCAATCACTACAGTGTCCACTGGCAGTCGGAGTTTTTGTACAAATTTAGGCATGTAGGCCACCCATTCTGTCAATATTTCTACGAAGTCTTTTACTACATCTTCGCCAAATTTTTGATAAAGCTCAAAGGCCTCGTACCCCGGTATTATGTACAAGACGGGGGAGACTCTATGGACGTAGGGAGCCCCCCCTTTTAAATACGGCGCGAGCCATCCCGCCTTCTTCGGCGCCCTGAATAATTGGGAAATGTCTGCCTTCTCCCAATCCATATCGATAACTAACGTGTAGCCCTTAGCCACTGACAAGACAGTAGACAAAGTCGTCTTCCCGACGCCTCCGTCTAGTGATGTGATTAATACAGTCTTTAAACTCCTCATAACAGGCCTCCCAGCCTTTTATAGATATAGTCCACGGCGGCTGTTTTTAAAGCCTCTCCACTAGCCACAGGTCCAATAGTCTTTTTAAACCTCTGCAATAAATTAGCCGCCGTCTTCACGTCAGACAAATCCTCTAGTCTCAGCAAAGAGGGTCTTAGCTTGACGCCCCTCCCCCCGATCCTCGACTTTGCAATAAGCGCCGCTATGCAAATATCTTTATAAAGCCGGCGAAATTCCTCTCTCCCACATTCTTCTAGTAATAGGTTTAGTAAACTCTCGGTGTTTTTATCAAACATAACAAGCCCTCAGCCTCTCGGGATCCTCTACCACTTTTTTCACAATATCTAAATACGCCGGGTCTAAATCCACCTTCTCTTTCAACACTTGTACTAACAAAGTGAATACATCCCCCGCCTGCCCCTTAGGTCGTCTAATGGATACCTCTCTACTCTTCTTTACGTGACTTATGACCTCTACGGGGTCATCGCAGACTAGGGGGAATAAGTGGCACAGATCTGCATATCTCAACACGTCTGGGTTGAGTTGAAAGACGGGGATTTTATCCACCTCCAAGGCGTAGTCAATTAATGCCCTCACCGCCTCTCTCGCCTTGCCAACTGGAAATTTTTTACTAAACGTCGCCACTGGGCATTTAGCCGGCGCCGGCTTCACTCGGCCGTAGACCACTACGACGTCGCCAATGTAAACAACTATATACACCACGGGGGTGTCCCCCCTCGCGCAGATACTCTCCACAGCCTCTGCCTTAGTTAGATACTCCTCTTTGAGTAAAAAGACGCCGGGGGGAGGCGGCCTCCATACTAGCTCCCACTCCACCCCCAGCCTCTCTCTCACTTGACTAATTAACGACATAGCCCTCCGCCGATTTGTACAAACTCTCGGCGCCGCCAATTTTTGTACAAGACGAGGCCCCGCACCTGCTCACTAAGTAGTCGATATGGGGAAGCCTGCCGGTGTCGAGCCAATACAACCACTCAGCCAGGTGTTTATTCCTCCTATCTCTCCACCTCGTCCAAGCCACCCACGCATATCCCCGAGACCGCGCCAACTCTCTCAACTCCAGGGGGAAGGCCCTTCTAAAAACCTCCAGCGGCTTGTGTCTAGGCAGTTGAGAAACCCATTTAAAAATCGTCGCTGCTCTATTCCTCCAGATGTATACAACCTCTCTATCTAACCTACTTAGTAAAAAACACGGCGAGACTTGTATTCTCACATCTAATTCAACGCCGTTCTCTACAAAAGGCCACTGCGTTCTATAATTTGGCGACACATATCCCAACCCCACGTAGGCTGCCCAATCTTGTCTAAAACGACCACCCACCTTGAGGCCAGCCAGCCCGACGTAGACAGCTTGGGGATTCTCCAAGGCGTATTTTATAAAGTCGTCTAAATCACGCGCTACGTGTCTAAACCTCTTGATCAACTCTTTGACTAAATCTTCGCCTAAAAGACGGGGCCAGTCCTCGGCCTCGCCGTGGAGGAATATACAGGGGTCAGTTGAGGGTCTGTACACATCTCTTTACTCTTTTAAAAACTGCTTGATGGACCGGCCGGGATTCGAACCCGGGATCTCCCGCGCGCAAGGCCTACGCGGGCTTTCGCCCTGGGCATCCTTCCGCTAGACTACCGGCCCGTCTTTGTTTACACTTAGTTTTTAAAAAATTTTTCTACCACCAGTTGGGGAAAGCCGCGGACGTTTCTACAGTCTTAATTTCTACAAGACGTCTATTTGCAACAACTCCGTGTCTACACGTCCTCATTAATTCAAACAAGGCACTGCCTAGGTGGTTTAGTATTAAAATCGCCTCCCTCCCCTCGCTAAGAGCTGCCATCCTCCTCTCAGCCCACCTAGTCCACACACGGGCTTTGTTAATCTCTACACAACACTTATCTCTACACACAACCCACCCAAGAGGAGCGTCTGGAAGATGTCTATATATACACTTTAGAGTCTTTTTCAGTATAGATAGACTTTTTGAATAATATACATCAACCCCCGTGGAGAGGTAAAAACTTAGATATAGTAGAGACCAATACAACCTCTCTAGACACTTACGCTGTTTTTTACATATAACCACGGCGGAGTTTATATATCCAAGAGCAGTCTCCAACGCGCCGAAGACTTTTACTATATTCGAAGCCTTAGATACGCATAGTTGATCTCCAAACCACCACACTTCCGTGTCTCCCAAGTCGCCAGAACAAGAGCCTAGGAAAATACAAGGCTTAGAGACTACCGGCACGTATGTATTGTTCTACTTATTTAAAATCGATGCTGAGAAATACAGATGCGGGAGTTGTCTTTACAACTCTCCACACAGCGTTTTCTATTTCTTTACCTCTGGGAATTTTGATGACGTTGCCTTCAACATATGGCTCTACACCTAAGCTCTTTAACTCTCCGGAGAGTCTTCGATAGATACAATTGACTATATGTGGAGTGGAGATAGATATAGAAATATAACCGTCCATATATAGAGAATTGAGAATAATTATAAATTTTACCCGCTAATACACACGGCGAAAAAGTTTAAAATCACTAAATCAATTTATCCCGAGCCCGGTCGTCTAGCGGCCAAAGACCGCAGTCGGCTAGGGATGCGGGGCTTTGGAGGCGTGTAGACGCCGTAGAGACCCCGTGGCCCGGGTTCGAATCCCGGCCGGGCTACCATACTCCTCTAGAAAAAGTTTATTTTAATACACAATAGAAATCTTTATGAGAGCAGAAATTTTGGCTAGAAAACCGCCTGTGGCAACTACGCCCGACGCCCGTATTAAAGACGTGGCTAGAATCATGGCAGAGAAAAAAGTAGGCTTAGTAGTCATAGTCGACAAAAACCAACCAGACATACCCATCGGCGTTGTGTCAGAGAGAGATATCGTTAAAGCAGTGGCTAAGGGGATTGAAATAGACCGCTCAGTGAGAGAGGTCATGACTTCTCCAGTTATAACTATCGAAGGCGACGAGCCGATTTGGAATGTGGCGAAAGTCATGAGAGAGCACAATATACGCCACGTAGTAGTGACAAAAGGCGGTAGGCTATTTGGCGTTATTTCAATCCGCGATCTAGTCTCAGAGCAGTCAGTTTTAAAAAGCTTAGTGGAGTACGGCACCCCGGAGGAGTACAGACCAGGTGCAGATTAATTTTTTAAAAGGTAAGGGGTTCTATGGAGAAAATTGTTGTTGGATACGACGGCTCTGAACAAGCAAAAAAAGCTTTACAAAAGGCTAGAATGTTGGCAGAGAAATTCGGAGGGAAGATTTACGTCGTCCATGTAATAGACACGGCAATTTTTTCACTATCAGAAGTCTTTATGTCGCCCAGCGTTCTAAATAGTATGAGAGAAAAAGGAGAGGAACTTATCAAAGAGGCTTTAGAGATATTGGGCATTTCTGCCGAGGCTAGAATACTTGAGGGAGACCCAGCTCATGAAATTGTAAAATTTGCAAGAGAGGTAGGCGCAAGTTTAATCGTAGTAGGCGCCAGAGGCCTTTCTACAATTAAAAAAATACTAATCGGCAGCGTATCGTCAAGAGTAGTCCACGAATCTACAATAGACGTATTAGTAGTAAAAGGCTAATTTTTTTGACTCAGTAGTTTTTTCACAAGCGGGGCCGTGGACATTAATAAGATAGAACCTGAAAACACAAAGGCGTAGCTATGGGAGATAGAGTATAGATACGCCACGACCACTCCGCCGATTACTGAACCTATATACTCCACCGCCAAGGTCGTGCCCATGACTCTGCCTCGGTTCTCTGGATTTATATAGTCGCCCACTAAAGCCCTCCTCACCGCCATCACGACCTCTCCCCCCACGCCGGCTATAATTGCAGCCGTGACTAAGGCCACAACATTCTTCCACAACCCCACCATGAAGTAGCCCACAGACATGAGCATAAGACCTGAAAATAAGGCAGTTATACGCGGCGCTTTGTCTATCACCGGCATTAACACTAAGCCGAAGAATATACCCACCGCCACAGCTGCGCTTTGGATAACTCCCCAAGAAGTATTATCGATACCAATCACCTCAGTAGCGTACAGAACTCCAAATGTCTGAAGAGAAACACCAGTCAGAGAAGTAATTAGGCCAAGGAGAGTTACGTAACTTATAAATGGCGGCATGGTGTAGAACCCCCTCCAGAATAAATACGACGACAAAGACTCCTTCACTAATTTACGTCTGTCTACTTTTTCGACATGTATAGTCTCTTGTAGAACTCTCATCCTGAGAATAGCCACGGCGATTGAGATAAGCCCAGACAATATAAAAGATAGCCGCATCCCCAGGATGCCAAAGTGGTCTAGTAGAAAGCCTCCGACAGGCGGGAGAAAAAGCCAAGGTATCTGTGGCAACACCGCCGTCAACATCATACCTCCGCCTCGCTTCTCCGGGGGGAGTGAGTCTAATAAAATCGCAGTTAAGGCAGGTTGGTAGAAACGAAGAGCCCAGTCGACGACGTAGACCACTGCGAACTGTCTCCAGTCTTGCACCACTGCGTATAGAAACTGTACTGTGGCGATCCCCCAGGTACCGATGACAATTGAACGCCTCCTCCCAATAACGTCGGTTAACACGCCTCCCGGGAGAATAGTTAACAACACAGCGAAAGCCCCAAGAGATCTCACAATTCCAATCTCTAAATCAGAGGCGCCTAGTAGGTATAAATACTTCGACATATATGGAAAAGTCAAAGCCCCGGAGATTGCGAATAAAAACCAAGAGATAATCATAGCCCCCACATTTCCCCTTAGCCAATATGAAAGCCCCACGTCGTCCAGTAGAAGGTCCGGTTTTATAAAACTAACAAATTTTAAAAGGGGAAGTGTGTACCACTTTGATGAGGCAATGGATAGTCTTTGCAATAGTCTTTCTATTAACAACTGCCATACTTCTAAGCACAGTATCTATTCTCGGATATGGAAAAGAGCCTATACACAAGCCCTATTGGGAAAATAAAGACGCGAGAGAGGCCATATTGAAAGAGGCCGTCGTTTTAGGCATAAGGGCTAGAGAGGGCGCCGTAGGCGTTGTGTTAGTGGGATACAGAGATCAAATCGACGCTGTAAATAGAGGCGAGTTGTTAAGAGCGGTGCAAGAGGTGATAAAATTCGCAGATGGCTACACAGTATATATACTCCCGTGGGCTATAGACAATAGCACAAAGTCGTTGCTATCTTCTCTATACCTAGGCCAGTTAACACTAGACGACTACCTCCGCGGAGTTGTGGCCAACGCCACGGCCATAAGTGAAAAAATAGAGAGAGCGTATCAATTGGCTAACTTAGTTGCAAAAACATACGGGGCATACACCCCTTTGGGGGGTGCTACACAAGTCATTGTGCCGCCTATATACGTGGCGATTTTTAGAAACGATACGACATATGTAGTTTACGAGCCCTTTACTCTAGGTAGAGACTCGACATTTAAAGACTGGCTAAGTTGGGTAGAGACAGCCTTTGAGAATTTAAAAATGGGACAGGGTAAAGTATTTCCATAGATAAAACACACCCACGACGAAGACGTAGGTCGTGAATAATTTTCTTATAGACTCAGACTTGAGTTTTGGCATAATGTACTTACTAGATACATACGCCCCAATAGAGCTGCCCAGCGCCACAACAACGCCCAGATTTATGTCTAATACTCCAAACTTAAAGTAGATAGCTGTCCCCGAAATCGCCGTCGGGAGGATTATCCCCATGCTAAAAGCAACGGCGGTTTTTGGGTCCAGCCCAGCAGCCAGCATCAACGCAGGCACGTAGATAGTCCCGCCGCCGATGCCAAACATCGAAGAGGCAAACCCACCTAAGAAAATTAGTAAATAACCCAACACTACGCTCCTCTTCGTTGGTTTAATTTCTAATAAAGATCGGAAGAGCGTCGTGTAGGGCAAGAGTGTGGGGGGGGGGGGGGGGGGGGG
>CAMLLK010000014.1 GCA_946480885.1 uncultured Thermoproteales archaeon | reverse complement strand
GCAATTTTAGGAGGGGACAAGGAGTTTGACGCCGTGAAGAAGTGGAATTTATACTTTTTTAGTTAGTGGATGAAGTTGGCCAATAAGCAGTTGTCTACTGCTCGGCATCTAGTAATTGCGGCACAGCTCGCAAGAGCACAACCGCACGGAGGCATGCCGACCTACCCCACTAACCCCTACTTACGGGAGGTGGTGGAGTTTTTGGAATCGGTCGACAGGGCAATATCGGAAGATGCCAGCTCCCAAAGCGCCGACAGATTTATGGTCGAGATGTTGTACTCTGCGTGGCAGTTACTCAAGTTGCGACTAGTGATTGCAGAGGAGGCCTTCGGCATAGTGGGAAACGGAGTATTGCTCGAACCCCTACCCGGCGACGGCGTAGTGGCCTATGCGGCGTGGGAACGAGGCGTGAAGTACCTAGGCTACGGGCCAGACGTAACATTGGCTAGCAAGATAGCGCCTGGTGGTAAACTAGTTAAAGCCCTGAGCGCGTGTGAGCTGAGAGAGGAGGCCGACCTGGTCCTCCTCTTGGAGAAAGCACAGTGGTTATTAGATCCCTACGGGGAGATCCGTTGCTTGGCGAAGAACTTGAAGCAAGGCGGCTACGTCTTAGTGGCAGAGCCTGACGTCACAGCGGCGCCGGCCTACGCCGTCTCTCTTGTATACCTCGGCGCCGCGGGTCTGATAACAAGAGAAAATATACAGAGATATCTCGAGGCGGCGGGCTTAGTGTTGGCCGAAAAGTGGGAGGTCTACCCACCCTACGCGCTGTCTTTGTGGAGAAAGCCCGTGGAGAGAAGGCTAAGCCCCTCGGAGAGGTGGATGTCCTAGCCCCGTTCCGGAGGGGGGTAAAAGCTCTAGCCGCGCCTGGTTTCTCTAGCGCTACCGCTTTACGTGGATGCTTTTCACTAGACCCGTCAGAGTAAGCCATTGGAAGGGCCGTAATTGCTACGACCACCGGCTTAATCCGACTTGTATGGTGGCGCTAGGACAAGGGGCAAATGAGCGACTTATACTACTGATAGACGGCCCGGCGATTTCTAGACGCGCCCCCGACACATCGGGGCCGTTACATGAAAGAGCACGAGGCACAGAGTGACGAAAGAGCGAAATTGATGGAGAGTTTGCACCCCGAGCTTCCTAGGCGCCCCTTCGCAAAGGCTCTCCGTAGTGCTGAAAGGCGACGAGCTGGCGGAATGCGAAGCCCGTATCTCAGCCTCGGTGGCGCTCATGGATACCAGCGCATAAGAGGGAACTCTCTGTTCCTCCTGGCAAAGAGCCATTATCAGCTACGGGCCAAGGGACAAGCTTAAAGGCAGTTTCAGACATAACTCATAACCACATATTAGGACCTTAAAAAGCACCGGTTAATCAACTAATGAATGCCTAACGAGGCCATGTAGTACGTCATTATCCCCTAGTTGAGCCGAGACGGCTCTTATACACAGGGACTGACAGCCGGGTAATCGCCCTAGGCTGGAACGCCCCACCGTGGGAGGACTGAGATCATCGGGGGGCAGACAGCTGTGCGCGATGCACCTGCGCATGGGCCCGTGTCCCCCAGGCGCCTTGAAGAGAGGAAGGGCGAAAACGACAGGGAAGCCACGTCAACACTCGGTGGAACTGGTGTATCGGGTTGAAGTGGAGCCACTCCTGGAAAAGACGGTGGACGGCTACATGGCGCTTAGGGTGTGACTTGCGTTTTTAGTCCTGCCCTATAACGCCCAAGTCCAATACTTTCACTCTTCTCGTCTAAATTAATTTTATATAGGGCAGTCTGTAAAGACGTGCCTATTCACCCCAAATGGCTTGAGCGCCACTACCGCCATTTCCACGAAGCCCTTAGAGGCGCCGAGAGGGGAGACGATCACTGGGCGTGTTATAACGCCTATGTCTCAATAAGGGCGTTGCTCATGGGCGTTTTGGGCAAGGATCCCTACGCGCCGGAGGCTGGGTTCTACTCCTTGCCCTCCCTGGCTAGAAAAGCCCTACCCAAGCTCGACCCTGAGGCTGAGAAGTGCGCCAGCTGTCTGGAGGCCTGGTTCGGCAAGCCGGCGCTCCGTTGCCTCCACTGCGCTGAGTTGCTGGCAGAGGCCTTACAGGTGGCGCTGAGAGGGCAGAAGTTGGCTGAGACGTAGATGCGGCGCCTCAGCTCTGGGCGGAGTATGTCGTTTAGCGTCTTGCAGAGGGCCGAAGAGGCGATCCTCTCCACGGAGTTCCAGTAGAGCCCCTTCTCCAGCGGGATTAGCTCTGAGCCGTGAGAGTCATGTCTCGCCACATAGTTCACCAATATGTAAAGGAATTCGCCCCCGAAACAGCCTTAATCTTCACGTAGTAGTGTGGCCAAAAGTCGTCACATTTGTACACCACTACCAAGGCCTTGGCAGAGACTCTCGGCCACGTGAAAGCAAGTTGTCCGCCCCTACGCTAGCCTATACCTTACACGGCCCGCCGAAATTAACTGTGTATTCGGCAAGCTCTGACGCTGATAAGGAAGAACTCTCAAAATAGGCATCGGCGAGTTCAGGCAATTCCATGCAAGAACACACAGGTAATGCTATAAACCTATAACGGCGAGGAACGCCGAGCTTAAGAGCATTTAATTTTGTGGAAAGGTTAAACGGCTCCTCCTCCCGTGGTGTCTTCTCGGCATGACAGAGGCGCGTTCTCTTAGTTACTCCGCTATAGCCTCTGAGAACTGGAGTTCCTCCTTCTCGTTCTTCAATTTGTTGGGGGCATTCTGGGCATTTCCTCGATTATGGGATACCTGCGGCCGCATAGGGGCAGGAGATAACTCCCGTCTCGAATTCCCACTTGCGGCCCTCCTCACAGGTTAAGGAGTCGGGCTTTGGGTGTTCCTTAATTTTTAGATCTCGGCAGGCGCAGTTCTCCTAGCAGATGGCTTTCTGGGGCATGTGTGTTGCGTCTCTGAATGCTCTGCGCGTTTTAGAACCACAAGGCGGAGAGGAAAAGTCTTGTCGTAGGGACAAGCCAAGACGTCCAGTTCAACCGGCCACACGCCGCCATGGGTTAGTTGAATTCACCTTTTTAAAAAGGCAAAGTGTGTCTAGAGGTGTTCTTTATCTGAGCGCAGAGGGCAGACTTGGACCGCCGTGGGCTTGGCGTGTTGCCGGCCACTCGCGGCGCGTAGATTTTTATAAAAATAGAGTGTAGATGCGTGTGCCGTTACTACCTCGTGGTTCCTTGGCTGAGGAAGGCGCTAGGTTACGAGAAGATGTTCTACGTAGCCGAACCTAGTTGCGGCGGGTTTGACGAGCCGGTCGTATATGTGGCTATTAACGGAAGGGAATACTACTTCGACGGAGACTTGGGCGAATACGTCTGCACCGTTGAGCAGTGCTACGCCGACATTTTGACTTTTTGGGAGCCGGGGCCCTACTTGGTGGACCTTTTGTGGTCGAGGGATCTGCTCGACGTGGATAAGCTGTATCAGCTGGCCGGCCCCCGGGGCCGCGCCGTGTTGGCAGCGCTGGTTATATGGGACGGCGTCTTGAGAGGCAGAAGCGTGTCTTGGGGCCGCTTCGACCCGTACAGGGAAGACTTCTCGGGCTGGCTGGACTACGTAGCCCAATGGACCACCGCCTATATGCTGGAGGACGGGGCGCGTGAGCGCTTCGGAATTTAGAAGGCTATTAGAGGCGGCGCCCACGGCCGCCGAGTTAGAGGAGGTTGCGGCGAGGATCGGCGCGGTTGACTTGATACAAGACTTCCAGGTGAAGATGAACTGCGAAAGGGTGGTGATGCTAGAGAAGTACGCCCGCGTGCTTAATCAGTAGCTGGTGCTCGGAGGGGGGTTTGTGATAAACTACTACGTCTTGGCAGATATCGGGGAGCCGCCCCGCTTTACCTTTGACCTATATGCGGCGCCGCCCCGAAGGGCAACCAGGCGCAGTGGATCGCCAAGGTGCCCCAGATCAACTCCGAGCTGTTGAGGCGGGGGGTGGCCACATCTGCCGAGCTGGGCGGTAGGGTCGTCTACTTCGGGACGTTGGAACACGACGTGGAGAAAGACGCGCTCCCCTACCTCCTCCCGCTGAGGGCGCCAGTAGTGGCTAGGTGGTCAGGCGTACCGCTCTGGAAGTATCTTGAAAGGCTCGGAATCGGTAGGCATCCATTGAGTTGCGGCGCATTTCCAACTTTGACGATGACGCCGGCTTGTCTCTGTCGTTGTCCAATGCCGCGGCCCGCCGGAGCTACGGCGTAGTGTTGAACGAAAACCAATACAAAACCTCAGACGCCGTGAGGGGAAACATACGCCCTTTTTGAACAACGACCTCCCTTAGTTAATCGTTGATGCCAAAACCGACAACCCATCGCCCATGGCCGAGCTGTTGGGAGAAAAGCGGTTCTTCGCCAGGTAGGGCAACAAGGTCTACCTGTCCGCCAAGCACGTAGAGGCGTAGGAGATGTTGGGGGTGATCCCCCCGGCGGCCGCACGGTACATCAACAGCGACGCTCGTTTTACGGTTTTCATGGCGGTATTTACAAGGGCGCGTTGCGGCGCTTGAAATGGCGATCATCCCCATAGCGAGCTATTCGGCCACGTGGTTATGCTTAAATTATTGAACGCAATTCGTCCGTATGGCCGTCACCCTATCTCTGCCTGTGGCTGAGACATTAAGGGGGCTGGTGGGCAAGACGTGGAGGAGTTTCTCGTAGAGCTTTTGGCACAGAGGCTTGATCCGCCGAGAGGGCCGGCCTACGTCTAAAACTCCACGTTGTCAAGCGCCATTGCGGAGAAGAGGGGTTTACAGCACTACAGCCGCAGAGACTACGCAGTTTTAGTCGGCAGGTTTTACGAGGAGACGGGGGTAAAGACGCCGTTATTAGCTTTAGAATGGCGGAGAGACTCCACGCCAGTTTTTACCGCGACTACACGGAAAGAGAAGAATTGAACCTGCATAGAGAGGCGGCGTTAAGGCTGGTGGGAAAGATTAAGAGCTATGTAAAAAGCCAGTTGCACGACGCCTCTCGGAGGCGCTGGATCTGTAATAAGTACCTAGGTATTTAAACTAGGTTGTAGAGCCGCACATGGTCTACTGCGGAAACGCGCAGTACGAGCTAGATAGAGCCGCCGCGTTGTTAAAAAGCAAGAACCCCGACGATTTGCTAGACGCCGCCAGAAGGTTGCTCAAGGCGCGGCAATACCTAAACGGGGCCGTGCCCAGCGACGGCGTCGTAGCCCTTGCGGAGGCCGCGTTAGCCGACGAGCGCCTAGGCGATTTGGTGAAGGCGCTGGGCATGTTGTGCCTGGCCAGCGCCTACGGCAGGCGGGGCCCCCTGGTGGACGCGGCGAGAGGGATAGTGGAGAAATACTACGAAGAGGTGTTGAAGGAGTATAAGGAGAGGTGTGGATAGCCTTACAACAGCTGGCCCCTGTCTATGCGCGCGACGGCGTCGGCGTAGCGCTGGTTAGACTCGGAGAGGACCACGCTTACTCCCCACTCCCTCGCTACTTGTCTAATAATATTGCTTAGCCCATCCCCCATCTTAGGCGACAAGCCCTCCAAGAGCGCCCTGTCGGCGTTCGCCCTATTTAGCACCTCAACGACATCCCTCCACGCGTTGGGCGCGTTGACGTTTTCTGACAAGACAGAAATCAAAAGACAGTTGAAACAGTCAATACGTGAGGTATTGGCACCACCGAGGCGCCCGCCTTATCTGAAAACAAAAGATGAGGCGAAAGTCCTCACCTCTGCCCTAACTGCAAAGTATGCCCGTACAGTTGAGACTGGTGGTTGAAACGCAATCACAGTTTCGCACGGCGGCGGTTTAATGTTGTGGTCGTCTTTAATTTTTTAAATGGGTTGGTCGTTTGGCGCGTGGCAGTGCCAGAGTCTCTGCTTAGGGAGGCCGCTAGGAGGGGCGTGGACGTTGTGGACCTCCTCTCTAAGGCCCTCGGCTTTGACCCTCCCCGCCGGGCGTCTGCCCACTTGGAGCTCGCCAAGAGGTTTTTGGCGGAGGGGGCGGCCCTAGCGGAGGGGGACCCGGTGCAGGCCAGTGAGAAGCTGTACAAGGCGGCGGAGGAGGCGGTGAAGGCCCTGGCGGTGGCCCTGGGCCTTGAGGAGGCCCAAAAAGCCGAGGAGCAGGGCAGGTGGACGGCGGCGCTTTTGTTCACAGCTGTGGACAAAATAGCGAAGAGAGTGGGGAGGGATTTCAAGCTGTGGTGGGGACGCGCTTGGTTTCTACACGTCGAGGGGTTCCACGAGGCGAGGCTCACGGCGGAGCAGGTGAAGGACGACGTCGAGTATGTAAAGTTCATAGTTGAGACTGCAGAGAGGCACGCGGGCGCACAGGCAGTTTGATACTCAGCTCGCCCTTTGAGATTGGGGGGCAATGGGGTTACCTCCTCTTGCAACAGTGCTTTACGCGGCTGTGCTGTACTTGGGACGTCGCCGGGGCTGCGCAGGCGATGGTGTGGAGGCGGGAGTGGCGAAGCATACTATCGTTATAGAAAAGGGAAGAGAAAATCAGGACAGAAGTTAGGGACTTCATGATATAGAAGTGACATCGGCCGAGAATTACGATAACGTGGCAAGGAGAAGTCCTTTTCTTTATCTGGGGCGTAACAAGTAGAGGAGTAATCCAAGTCACCGTGAGGCTAGAAAACGAAATGGCCCTAGTGCTCACCGCACTGACAGCCGACCTCGCCTCAACCTTCCCTCTTGAAAGCCTCTCAAAGAAGTCTTTCGAAATTGGCGATTTGCCCATCTTCCTCAGCCCAGCCTCCACGACTACTCGGGTAACTGCAGCGGGCACTCTTAGCTCATTGCGACCGACAAGCTGATAAGCAAGAGGAACACTCGGCCTTTACAGAAGGCCGCTTTGGAATCTATAAGTAAAATATAAATATACGTCATTTTGTTGGAGGCATGGCGGGGATTTCGGGGACAATGTATTTCTCAAATGTGTAACCTGCGGCCAAAGGTACGCCCCTAGCTATAAGCTGTTCCGCTGTCCAAAGTGCGGCGGCCTTCTTGACGTTGAGCTCCCCTCCAAGTACTGGGCGCCTAAGGGCTCGGGGATATGGCGCTACGCCTCGATGCTCCCTCTTAAAGACGGCGTCACCCTAGGCGAGGGGGGCACCCCCCTCTTGAAGTCGAGGCTGGGAGAGGGGCTGTACGTCAAGTTCGAGGGGGCAAACCCTACTGGTAGCTTTAAGGACAGGGGTATGGCGCTAGGGGTCACGGCGGCTAGGGAGAGCGGGGCTAACAAGGTTGTTGTGGCGTCCACCGGGAACACCGCGGCGTCCGCCGCCGCTTACGCCGCCAGGGCTGGGCTTAGGTGTTATGTAGTTTTGCCCAAGGGCAACGTGGCCAGGGGGAAGTTAATACAAGCGGCATTACACGGCGCTGAAGTTGTTATGATAAACGGCTTATTTGACAAGGCGCTTGACTACGTGGTGAACTACGGGACAAAATACGCGTACCCTCTAAACAGCTTCAACCCGTGGAGGCTGGAGGGGCAGAAGACCGTGGCATTTGAAATATACGAAGAGCTGGGGTGTCCTGACTACGTGATAGTGCCCGTGGGAAACGCGGGGAATATCTCGGCCATATGGAAGGGGTTTAGGGAACTCGCCGAGCTGGGGCTTTGCAATAAGTTACCAAAAATGGTGGGAGTCCAAGCGGAGGGCGCGGCGCCTCTTGCTGAGGCTTGGGCCCGCGGCTTGGAGGAGCCGCTTTTTGTAGACGAGCCCAACACAGTGGCGACGGCGATTAAAATCGGCAGGCCTATAAACTGGCCCAAGGCGCTGAGGGCCGTGAAGGAGTCAGGCGGCTTTTTCGTAAAAGTGTCTGACGGTGAGATATTAAAGGCGCAGAGGCTCTTGGCATCTCGCGACGGCATAGGGGCAGAGCCCGCAGGCGCCGCCTCGATAGCCGCGGCGATTAAGTTAAATATAAGGGGAATTGCCGTGGCCGTGGTAACAGGCCATGCGCTGAAAGACCCCGACGTTATAGAAATAGCGGCTAAGGAGGTGAGAAACGCAGACGAGCTGATAGAGCTCTTAGAAAAATGAAACTAGTTGTTAAAATAGGCGGCTCTCTCCTGCGCTCCGCCGCTGATTTCGCGCAGGCCGCTCGCTTTATAGCCGCTTACAGCGAGCCACCTGTGGTGGTGGTATCTGCGGTAAAGGGCGTTACAGACTTGTTGTTGCAACTGGAAAAGACCAGGAGCTTTTTGCTATACGAGGAGCTGGCGCACAGGCACATCTCCATCGCCAGGGTGCTGGGCGTGGAGGAGAGGATCGCCCCCATTTTGAGAGAGCTGGAGCATGCCTTAAGGCTTCCACACACGCCGTGGTCTGCGGATTACTTCGCGTCGTTTGGCGAGAGGCTCTCCGCTACAATACTGCACGCAGTTCTTGAGAAAATGGGGATTAAGGCCCAGCTCTTCATCGCGCCGGTGCTCACAGACAGCAATTACGGAAACGCCGAGCCAATTGCACTGGAGCATAAGGAGGAGATGTCACAATCCGGCGCAGTTGCCGTTGTCACTGGCTTTATTGGGAGGGATAAAGAAGGCAGGTTCACCACAGTGGGGAGAGGCGGTAGCGACTACACGGCCACTTATATAGGCAAAGAGCTGGGGGCTAGGAAAGTGGTATTAGTCACAGACTCCCCAGGCGTAATGACGGCAGATCCCAGGGAGGTGCAAGAGGCCTATGTATTGCCGCTGTTGTCCGTGCAGGAGGCAGTTGAGGCGGCTAAAGTGGGGGCTAAGAACTTCCACCCCAGGACTTTCATCCCAGTGATGGAGGCGGGGCGGATGGCCGTGGAGGTCAAGAGTTACCACAGCCGGGGAACGTTAATAGCTCACATATATCCCCCTCCGCCGTATAAAATCGTAGTTAGATGCGGACAGGGCAGTTGCGTCGTCGGGCTAGCCGCGTACGAGCTGACTAAACTCGGCGGCACGCCGATGGGCCAGCATTCGGTTAAGCTTAACATACCGCCGCGACAAGTACACGAACACCTAATCCTCCCCTACATTAAATATATAAACACATAGGAGGGGCTACGTATGGATCGCTATAAGGTATATATTCTGGGGGCCACGGGGTTAGTGGGGCAGAGGTACGTCCAGCTCTTGGCAAGACACCCCTGGTTTGAAATAGTGGGGATGGCGGCCTCTGAGAAAAGCGCAGGGAAGCGGCTGGCGGAGACGGGGTGGGTCTTGGAAGAGCCGCCGCCTCCTGAGGTGGCCGAGATGAGGCTGGAGAAGCTTGAGGCGGACAAAGTGCCAAAAGTCGACTTCGTCTTCTCCGCCCTTCCCAGCGAGGTGGCCGCTAAGGTGGAGCCAGAATTAGCCGCCAAGGGGTACACCATTTTGTCCAACTCTAGCAATATGAGAATGGAGCCCGACGTGCCGCTTGTAATACCAGAGGTAAACCCCGACGACCTCTCCCTAGTTGAAAAGCAGAGGACAGGCAGGGGGTGGAGAGGCGCAGTTATAAAAAAGCCAAATTGCACCACTACAATTCTAAACCTCCCCCTCAAGCCCATACTAGACGAGTGGGGCATAGAGAGAATACACGTAGTCACAATGCAGGCCCTATCCGGCGCCGGCTACTCCGGCGTCCCCTCCATAGCGGCGCTAGACAATTTAATACCCTACATCCGCGGCGAAGAGGAGAAAGTAGTCGCCGAGACTAAAAAAATTCTAAAGACAGACTTCGAGATATACGCCACAACCACCAGAGTCTCAGTACTAGACGGCCACACAGAAGTCGTGTACATAGACACAAAAAAAGACTTCGAAACAGACGCCGTAGTCGAGGCCTTGAAAAAATTCAAAGGACTCCCACAAGAGCTAAAACTACCCACCGCGCCGGAGAGGCCTGTGGTAGTACAAAACGGCGTAGACCGCCCACAGCCAAGACTAGACAGATGGACAGGCGGCGGCATGTCTATAGTAGTGGGCAGAGTTAGAAAACTCGCCCCCAGAAAACTAGCCATGGTAGTACTCGGCCACAACACCATCAGAGGAGCCGCCGGCAACTCCATACTCACCGCCGAACTATACATAAAAACCCACCACTAGCCCCCAAAAAACACGACACGACGTAACTAAGTCAAGCCAGTGGAAGGAGATTTGTATAATAAACTTAACGCTCTGGAATTATCTTGTCTATAATATACCAATACTTTCTGTAGATATTGTCTGCCTGTTTCCCCAAGATCGCATGTGCCAAGTCTGAAATATCTCTTCTTGTCAAAACACCAACTCTTAGATACAGTAGCCAGCTGGCAGATATAGCTGCAGCCGCCAGCGGCCAAGGCAAGACAAGCCCCGCCGGCGCTGTGGCGAAGGGGACGGCGACGGCCAATAAGTGAAGACGTCCTAGATCTAAAAATTTAGAGAGAGCCGCTGCGAACACTAAAGTGGCTACAAACGCCGAAAGCGCTGCGCCCACTCCGCCGTACAGCGGAATTAAAAATATGTAGAGAACTATCTGTAGCACTGAGCGTAAGAAGTTTATGAGAAATAGAGACTTGTATCTCTTCTCGGCTAGGAAGTAGCTATTCACTACGTTGAGAACCACAGTGGGCACCGCCGCGGCCGCCAGGAGGGCTAGAGGCAAAGCCGCGGCTTGAAACTCACGTCCCAACAATGATAGCGGCACATACGGCATAGCCACCAACATAGCGGCAAGCGGCGCAGAGAGAGCCAACGCCGACCTACACGCAGAGGCGGCGGCCTCCCGCCTCCCAGAGTCCATGGCGGCGAGAGCTGGAGTTAACAAACCCACCGAGATGCCAGCCGCCGCAATTACCAACGAAGACACGACTTGCGCCACGTACAACACCCCCGTCTCTGCCGCCCCAGTCACCACATATACTGAGAGAACTCCCGTAAGATCTACCGTAAGTATAGACGCAGATGAGGCCCACAGAGGGACGCCAGCTTTTACAACTTCAATCGACGCGCCGATCCGCGGCTTGGTAAATACGACTTGTCTCAGTACAAATCCGGCGAACATCACTAGTGAAACAATACTCCCAGATATGTAGCTTATAACTACGCCCAGCCACCCCCACCCAGCCAACATTACCCCAACGCCAATTTTTACAAAGCTGCTAACCACATTGACGACTAATCTAACCTCTGTCCTATACATCGCCGTCGTGTAAATGTTTAAGATGCCTACGAGGCCCACTACTACGGCAAGCGTTGCGGAGTATAGAGGGTCTGGCGTGGGGAGTTGTGTCACTATAAACACAGCCATTGCGAGCATTGGGATTCTAATCACTACAGAACTCCACAGATAGGTAGAGGCCGATGTTTTATCTCCACGTTTAAACATCTCACCGGCGTGTCTAAAAAGACCGGTTTCGACGCCTAGAGATGTTAGAGCGGCGACGACAGTGCCTACGCTTACAACCGCCGCAGCGGTCCCAAGCTCTGTCGC
>CAMLLK010000013.1 GCA_946480885.1 uncultured Thermoproteales archaeon | reverse complement strand
GTAGTGGAGTCTAACGGCGACGCCCACTGCGTTTGTCACTATCCACATAGCCACAAGTCCAACTACGCCGTGAGAAGACACTAAGTAGAAAAATAAAGACATATACAAAGGAATTAGTCCAATGTCAAAGTATAGAGGCTTCGCCGCCTTATCTCTTAGAGTTAAAATAGGCTTTTTCTCCTCCGCAAGTAATACGTTGGAGATGTGTAGAAATATGCCGGACATTAATAAAGCAAAGGCGTTTAGAGACATGGCGGCGGCCAGAGTCTCATTTGCTAACTCTTGTGGACGTATAAGTGCGATGAGGTGAGCCGGCGTATTTAACATAACGGCTGAGGCTATAATATATATATACAACAACAACGCGCCGTCTAACAACGCCCTCCTCTCTACTTTGTCTTCTAACAACATCGAGCCGTACATAAGAGGCGCTAAGGCGAGGGCTGGATATACCATTTTCGAAAATTGAAAGAGTAGATAACCAAGGTAGAGGACTTCCCCACCCCCCGCCGTATACGCCATGTATAGATACAGCCCCCCACCGACTGTGGTCAATATAGTCAATGTCTGGAAAGAAGCACCGTATAAAGCCTCTTTAAGTGTAAATCGCCATTTTTTAAAATCTGGCTTTTTTCGAAATGCCAAAAATGGGGGCAGAGCCACTAATAGGTTTACTAACAACGTAGTGTACACAGTGGGGTGAGTTCTTATGAATAAAGCCCCCACTATTTTAATAAATTGACTAACTACGCCTAGAGCCGCGGCTCTGGTCTGCCGGTGTACAGACATATAGGCGGCAGCTGGCGTAACGTAAAGAGCTAACATCGCCGCAAGTAGTAAAAAAATCAACAAGTCAAATGTTTGATATAGCAATAGGTACAAAACCCCCGACGCCCACCCCAGAAAACCCACCACTAGACCTGCGGCGAAATATCGTTGATAAGCTGCGGGGTCTTTAGCAAACACCCGGGGGTACCACGCAGTGATGTAAGAAGCAATTGAAGTGCCTATGGCGTATGCGGAGTTGAATATATTTAGTAGAGCCAAGTCCTCTGGCGGCAGCCGCCTCGATACAGTCAAGGCGAAGATAAGAGAGGCTAATAGAGACAAGGCCCCGGAGAGAATTGCCAAAAGCCTAGAGCGCATAGTAGAAGACACGTCGACAACCTCTACTCAGTTTATAAATTCAAAATTAAAAAACTATAGAGTTCTCCACCAATGTGTCTGAGGCGTTGAGGCACTACGATTTAGAAAAACTTTCAGTGGCCACAGTGGCTTCACACACAGCGCTGCAGATCTTAAGAGGCGCTAAGAAATTTGGCTTTAAGACAATTGCAGTGGCTAAAGACTCAGACACGGCGGAGTTCTACAGACAGTTTCAATTTGTCGACGAGGTGTGGGTTGGAGACTTTAGAAATTTTTCAAAAGTAGCCGAAAAATTGACAAAAGAAAACGCTTTGTTTATCCCCCACGGCTCCTATGTGGAATACGTGGGGTGGAGACAAGCATTGGCCGCGCCGGTCCCCACACTAGGCTGTAGAGAGTTGTTGAAAATCGAGGCTAACCAGTTTGAAAAAATGAGGCTTTTAGAGAAGGCAGGTGTGCCCATACCTAAAATATACAAATCGCCTACAGATGTGGACAAGCCAGTCATCGTAAAGCTATTTGGAGCAAAGGGGGGGCGGGGCTATTTCGTGGCGAGAGAGAAAAAAGAACTTGTAGACAGACTCAAGGCGTTGAGTGAGGAGTATATCATACAAGAATATCTATTCGGCGTACCTGCCTATTACCACTACTTCTCCTCGCCCGTCTACACACGGGTAGAGATCTTTGGAGTAGACATACGGTATGAATCTAATGTAGACGGCAGAACTTTCGGCTGGGTAGAGCCCACATTTGTAGTAGTGGGGAACCTCCCGCTTGTCTTAAGAGAGTCGCTGCTGCCGACAGTATATAAATACGGCGCGAGTTTTAAAAAGGCGGTGGAGGAAGAGCTTATGTGTAGTTTTGGAGGCCCCTATTGTCTAGAGTCTATTATAAAAGACGATATGACAATCGTCGTGTTTGAATTCTCGGGGAGGATTGTCGCCGGCACTAATATATATATGGGCTACGGCTCACCCTACTCTGTCCTATATTTCGACAGACCGATGGACATGGGGGAGAGAATAGCACTTGAGATAAAAGAAGCGGCGGCGCGGGGCAAGCTAGACCTCTTATTTACGTAGTGACTTCCTCCAGCCTCTTTTGTTCTAACGCCTCTTTGATCTCTATGGCGATTCTCCGCCCTATAGATATAGGCCTCCCCCAGTAGAGTTTTGAGTACTGACCCCCTATGCCGATATATATATTCGTCCCCCCTCCGATCCTAGGAGCCACGTCGTATACCACTATGTCTAGCTGGGGGGTCACTATGAACTGGAGCGTGAAGGGCCCCACGACTCCGGGCGGCACTAATCTCCTCGTGGCCTCTACAAATCTATAGCCGATGTCAAAGACTTTTTCTAATAGCGACTCTCTTATAGTAGCCGGCTCGTGGCCCACTTCTATATACCTCGCCTCTAACTCTAGCTCAATTTGTTGTCTCGCCGGTATTCTATAGACGCCGTCTAAGTCGCTTTGTATCCTTCTATCGAAGCTATGTAGCTCTAGTCTCTTCCTAATGGGGGAGTAGAAATAATTAGCGTTGAAGTGTGCACCCAGCACCAACTCCTCAATCGAGGCGTGTTGTAGGTCTTCAAGTTTCACAACGCCTAGCTCTGCGAGTCGCCTTGCTTTTTTATATAAATCGTCTCTATCTCTCGCTATGAAAAAACCCCTCTCTACTCTACGCTCCGCCTCTGGCATCTTTACAATTACTGGCCTATCCACTTCGTCGGGTCTAAAAGTCCTAGGCCTCTTAATCCCCCCCTCGTCTAATAGACGGTAGTAATTAGCCGCCCCAGTCCTCTCTTCCCACCTCAAGAGATGTCTATTGCCGAAGATAGGTATGGGAAATTCTTTCTCAATGGCGTCGTATCCCACATATACGGCAAAAGACCTGTTGGGGACGAAGACAGCGCTCTCTCTCTTCAACTCGTCGACGATTTTTAAAATGTCTACATACTCCTCTAATACAATTAATCTATCTACTACGGGGAATTCTCTATACGCTCTATCCCGCCCCCTCTTAGCCACAGCCACAGTCTTAAACCCCTCCTCCTTCGCCCCGTCTAATACATCTAAAGCGCTGTGAGAAGCCAATACTGCTATAGAGACCATGGGCTGTGTTAAATATCTGTTTAAAAATTTCTCCACAATTTGATAACATTTTTTAAATATATTACAAAATTTGAACTCATGGACTTGCTCTCTCACCTTTTTTCTGTAGTATTGACTTACCGCGAAGTGGGACAAGACGCGTTGGGGAGGTTGGCTAATGAGATGAAATACTGCGCTGAGGTTTTAGGCAAGAAAAAGCCGATGTATGTCTTACACACATGTGGGAGAGTAGAGGCATATCTCTACGGAGCCACGGCAGAGGAGGTGGAGTTAGTAGTAGAGAAATATAGAAAATATGTAGATAATGTAAAAGTGTTTAAAGGCGTCGATGCCGTCAGGCATTTATTTCGCGTGGCGGCGGGCCTCGAGTCTATTTTAATAGGGGAGACTGACATATTGGGGCAGGTTGAGGAGGCATATGATAGACAGGTAAAACTGGGATATACTAGAGGTCTTTTAAAAACTGTGGTAGAGAAAGCTATTAGAGTGGGCAAGAGAGTTAGAACAGAGACCGGCATCTCCAGGGGGCCTAGGGGGCTGGGGGCCTTGTCTATTATCTACGTCGCTCAATTTGTAGATTTGTCAAAGGCAAAAGTCGCCGTGCTAGGCGCGGGGGCGGTAGGCGGCGGCATCGCCATGGAGCTGGCGGCGAGAGGCGTGGGAGAGCTCTATATTCTAAACCGCACGTTTGAAAAAGCTGTTGAGATAGCCGCGAGGACAGGCGGGAAGGCCAAGCCGTTGACAAAAGAAGAAGTTGAAAAATGTCTAAGAGAGTGTGATGTTGTCTTCTCCTCAGTTCACTCTATGGAGTATATAATTACAGACGTGCCGCCTGACGCCTCTGTCAAACTTATAGTAGACCTCGGAGTGCCTCAGACAGTGGCCCCCCACCTACCTGTAAAAGTAGTTAGAATAGAGGACTTGAGAGAATTAGCCCAGAGGTACAACGCAGAGCGCGCGGAGGAGGTGGCCAAGGCGGAGGCGTTGGTGGAAGAAGAGCTCAAAAGATTGCCTAGACTACTAGCTAGGAAATATATCGAAGAGTCCCTCTCGAAGTTTTTAGAATCCGCCATGGCGGCGGCAGAGGAGGAGGGCGCGAGGGCGGGGTGCCCCACTGCCACTCTTGCCGCCAAGACAACTATAAAACGCGTCTTACTGCCAGTTGTAAATCAACTTAAAGAAATGGCTGAAGACGGCAAGTTAGAAGAAGCTCTAAGACTGGCGGACTTTCTATCAGCCGCGGTCAAAAATGAAAACTTTAAAAACTTAGTCAACAATAGACAACGGGCCGTAGTCTAGCCTGGTAGGATAGGCGCAAGCCACTAAAGCGCGGTTCGGGTCCGTGTGATCCCGGGTTCAAATCCCGGCGGCCCCACTAGATTTTAACACCACGGGGAGAGTCTCTCTCAAATATGTAACAAACCCCTCTTGTTCTACCAGGGGGGGCAGGAGCTGTGTTTTACAGCGCCGGAGTTTCTCGGCGATTTTTTTATAAATGTACCCTCTAGTCAAAACTACAGGCGCGGCCTTCTCTACACAATCAACGTAGTCGATATTGGGCTCGCCCTCGAGTAGAGCGAATGGGAGCCCCGTCTTTTCTAACTCCCCGCCGTAGTCGGGGCCGTGGAAGATGTAGAGGTCGGCCTGGAGGCTTTTTAAATAGTTTATAAAACCTGGCCATCTTATAAGTGGGGGGGACTTCACAGTGGCCACCTCAATCGCCTTTCTGTAGTCTGCCCCGTCTGTGATAAACATAGGTATTCCAAACCCCTCCTTAAACCTCGGCTCTATTTCCATAAAGGCGTAGCCATAGCCCAATCTCATAGCTAGCTCTATGGCTTGTCTATTATGTTCTTCGTCGCGTGAGCCGTGGAATATCAATACTATCATGGCTGATATATACAAGCGGGGTCTTCTGCCAAGGGGTCTTTAAAATATGCGTATGCCCTAGCTCTCGAGCCGCCGCAGATTTCTCTATATCTACAACGGCCACACCTACCTCTAAGTTCTCCACTTCTCATCTTCACTAAGAGAGGGTGTTCTCTATAGATTTCTACTAGACTCCTCCTCCTCACATTGCCAAGCGGATATGGCAAAAAGCCGCTGGGATATACCGTCCCGTCGTATGCCACAAAGATTATGCCAAAGCCGTCTCTAGTCGGCATTATTGTGGAGTCAACGCCCCGTCTAGGCTCACCTAGTCTTTCTCTAAGGGCGGCGGCTAGTTTTTCATAAAGTGGGTGGCTGTAGAGCCGGCCTTCTAGTCTCTCTAGTTTAGCCCGGCGGTAGAAAGGCGCCTCTACAGTCCTCACTTGAAAACCGTATTTAGAGACGTCTACTAAAAAATGCACAACGGCCTCGTACTCTTCTGGAGATATGTCTAACTCCTCTCTCGCCCTGCCAGTCACAATTAGGAAAAACACCTCCCACACTCTCACTCCTAGTTTTTGTAATAGAGCGACTACGTCTGGGAGCTCCTCTAGAGACTTACGCCACACTACTGTATTTATCTGGACGTTGACACCTACCTCCACTGCCTTTTTCACAACCTCAATAGTTTGGCTAAAACTGCCAGAGACGCCTCTTAACTCGTCGTGTGTCTCCGGTCTCGCCCCGTCTAGACTAATAGAGATTGTCTTCACACCGCTGTTTTTTATCAACTTCAACACTTCGTCGTTGAGGTTGTTAGATACGGCTGGGGCTAGTGAGACTGGCACTCCTACCGATTTGGCGTAGTCGACTAATTCAAACAAGTCGTTTCTCATCAGGGGGTCGCCTCCCGTTATAATTAACATCGGCTTAGGGCTTCCGAAGTCAGCCACTTGATCTATCAACCTCTTCCCCTCGTCTGTGTTTAACTCGCCTGGGAGCGGTTTTAAAATTGCGTCAGCTCTACAGTGTCTACAGGCCAATGGACATGCCTTTGTAGACTCCCAAAATACTAAAAGAGGGGCGTCGTAGAAGCGTTTAATTAAATCCTCCGTCTTCACACTATATTCCGACTTCTATTTTTAATTCTTTGAAGGCGTATTCTAAAGCTCTAAGCGTCTCTTCCACTACTTCGGGGGTGTGTGCGGCAGTTGTAAAATTCACTTCATATTGCGAAGGAGTTAGGTAGACGCCGTGTTTAATAGCTATTCTATGCAATGCGAGGTAGAGTTTTTCATTACTCTCTCTCACGTCTCGTGGAGTCTTTACATCTCCCTTTCTGAAATATAGTTGGAACATTGAAGCGATGTGGTTAACTACGACATCAAACCCTTGTCTACTAGCTATGTCTAAAATCCCCCTTGACAACTTCTCAGCAGCCTCATTGGCCACTTGGTAGGGGCGGCCGCTTTCTAATTCCTCAAGTACAGCTAAGCCGGCTGCAATAGACACGGGGTGGGCGTTGTACGTACCGGCGTTGTATACAGGCCCGCTGGGGGCCACTAAGTCCATTATGTCACTCTTGCCTCCAAAAACACCGATGGGGAAGCCACCGCCTAATACTTTACCGAGTGTTGTCATATCTGGCTTAATTCTAAACAGACCCTGGGCACCCCCGAGCCCCACTCTAAATCCCGTAATTACCTCGTCGAAAATTAATACAGAGTTGTACTTCTCAGTTTCTTCTCTCAACGTTTTTAAAAACTCTCTATCTGGTATAATAAGGCCGTAATTGCCGGCGATTGGCTCAACTATTACGGCGGCCGCCCTGTCCCCTAGCTCTCTCATAGTTTTTACAAAAGCGTCAATGTCATTGTAAGGCACAACGGCTGTGAGTTTCACCACCTCCGCCGGGATGCCGGCGCTTGTGGGGACTCCCCAAGTCGCCGCTCCAGAGCCGGCTTTTACTAAGACATAGTCATGAGAGCCGTGGAAATTCCCGTCGAACTTTATCAAAATATCTCTTTTCGTATAGCCTCTCGCGGCTCTAACGGCGTTCATCGTGGCCTCTGTGCCCGTGTTTACAATCCTCATCTTCTCCAGAGATGGGATGTGTCTCTTTATCTTCTCAGCGAAGACTATCTCTCTCTCAGTCAACAAGGCGTATATCCACCCCCTCTCTAACTGCTCCTCTACTGCTTTTTTCACTTTTGGGTCGGCGTGGCCTAGAATTACAGCGCCAAAGGCCATGCAGTAGTCCACTAGACGCCCCGCGTCTGTATATATGTACGGACCCGCGGCCCTCTCGGCGACTAGGGGGGCTGGGAGGTGTTTTAAAGCTCTGGCGGGGGAGTTCACGCCGCCTGGGAACACCTCTCTAGCTCTGTGGAACATATGTGAATTAAAAAAGTCATATAAATCATTGTGTCATGGGTGTATACATAGTGGGGGCCGGCCCTGGAGATCCAGATCTTATCACAGTGAAGGGGATGCGGCTTTTAGAGAGAGCCGACGTAATTCTCCACGACCGGTTGATCTCTATTGAGTTGTTGAAGAGAGCTAAGCGGCAGGCTTTAATAATTGACGTGGGGAAGAGGCCAGGCGGCGAGGGGCCAACACAAGAGGAGATAAACCAGTTGTTGTACCAATACGCGCTGCGGTTTGAAACAGTGGTGAGACTCCACGGAGGCGATCCGTTGGTCTTTGGGAGGGGGTTTGAGGAGTGTGAATATTTAATAACACGGGGGGTGAGGTGTGAAATAGTGCCAGGCGTCACCAGCGGCTTCGCAGCGCCGGCGAAATACTTCATCCCGCCGGTTCTCCGAGGCGTCGCCAGCTCAGTGGCGTTGGCCACAGGTAGAGAAGACCCAGGTAAGGGCGTCCGACAGGTAGACTTTAGAAAACTAGCCACTGCAGTAGACACAATTGTCTTATATATGGCGGCCTCTGTGGCGGGGGAGGTGGCTAAGGACTTGGTCGAGGGGGGTCTACGTCTAGACACCCCCGTGGCTGTGGTGAAGTCTGCATACTTCCCAGAGGAGGAGTTTAGAGTAACGACGCTTGGGGGACTTGGCGCCGTTGAGAGCCCAAGTATTATAGTTGTCGGCAGAGTAGTGGAGAGGGGAGTTAAGCTATGGGAGGCGGCGAGGAGGTTGTAGTAGTTAGAATAAAAGAGGGGAGGTGCCCCGGCGGCGCGAGGTGTGTGACCATTGGCAGAGTGACGCCGCGGCGAGTAGTAGATGTGCCAGAGGGGGACTATCTAGTAGTTATGAGCCCGGCGGCGGCACTGGCTGTGGATATAGAGTCGCTGCGGAGGAAGTTTAGATGTGTCATATGCATCGGCCCCTCTACAGCTGAGGCAGTGGGGGGTTGTGTAGTGCCGCGTGAGTATACAAGCTACGGCGTTGTGAAACTACTAGAGTCCATGGCACCTGGGAGAGTCGTCGTCTTGAGGTCTTCTATGGGTAACGACGTGTTGAAAAAATACATGAGAGATGTGGTAGAAGTACCTGTCTACGACGTGGAGATAGACAGAGAGAAACTTGTGCAGTATTTAGAAGTTATTAAAAACTCGAGGGCGGTGGTTTTGACTAGCTCTAACGTGGCCGAGGCGGTGGCCGCCTATCTAGACCTCAGAGGGAAAGTAGTAGTGGCCATAGGCCCAGTCACCTCTAGTAAATTACGCGAGCTTGGTGTACAGCACTACACAGCGCCGGAGGCCACTATTGAAAGCGCAGTGTCTACGGCTTTTAGACTACTACAGCAGTTTTAAAAATTGTAGATATACGTGAAGGGGGCGGTGTTAGTAGAAGAAGTGTTGTTGTTACTAGTGGCGGTGGCATTGGTGAGCGCCTTTGCGTTAACAATCACAGGCGTTGTTCAAGGGGCAGTTAATCAAATACTAGGCTTTAAAAACGCCACAGCTTCTGTAATTGACCAATTAGTCAACGCTGTGAAGTCACTCATACGATTCCCATAAATTTTCCAAACTCTTTTTATATCACAACATTTTTTCTATTAATGCGTATTCCTCTTTGGATAGAGGCGTCTAGGCTAAAAGTGTTAATCTTCGGCGGCGGGTCTGTGGGATCTAGAAGAGCTAAATTTTTCCACAACGCCGGCGCGTCTGTGAGAGTCTTGGCGCGCGACGTATCTCCAGAGCTGCAGCAGCTAGGAGTTGAGGTGAGGAGAGTAGATTTGAGACAGTACGACCCCAGAGAGGACATAGCTTGGGCCGACGTTGTAGTTATCGCAGTAGATGACGCCGACTTAGCCTCAACGCTATTCCATATAGCTGAGTCAATGGGGAAGTTAGTTAACGACGCGACAGACGCCTCTAGGACTCATATAGTAGTGCCCTACGAGAAGTCTATAGACGGCCTAAGGGTGGCTGTGACGAGCGAAGGCGCGGCGGGTACTCCCGCCAGACTGTCGCTAGACGTCGTGGAGAGGTGTATAAAAGAGAGCTGGGTACCCACATTCTATAAAGTATACAGCGAGTTGAAAAAAGAGGCGAAGAAATACGTGAGTGAGACGAGGAAAAGACTTAAGTTCTACCAAGAGCTTTGTGAAGACAGAGAGTTTATGAACTATGTCATGAGTAAAAACTCAGAGGCGGCGTTGGCCAGGGGGAGGGAGATATTAAAAAGATATGTGGAGAAGACCCGGGCAGATGGGTGAAGAGAGCATCCTGCGCCGAAGTTTATAAATTTAATAAATTAGCTAGGTGTATATGTTTATCAAAATTGCCGGTTTTCACCCATTTGCCACAGGCTCTATAGGGCGATAGTACATATATATCATCTCTTTTACAGATTATATCTTCTACAGCTGTGTAGTACGGCTTTGTGGCTGTGAAGACTACTGTGCCTACGTCCGCCAGTTGTTTAAATCGATCTAAGACGCCACGTGTCGCTGCCCAAGTCTTTATCTCCTCTACTGTCCTCCCCGACAAGGTCTCGTCGTAGGGCTCCACTATTTGATCCTCGTGTATCAATCCGTAACGCGCCGAGATTATATACAGAGATATTGGCCTGCCCCCGGCCCTGGCCCTGTCCACAACTTTGAGTACTCTCCTCACAGAGGGCCCCCTATACAACTCTCTGGCGGGCGCTGCGACTTTTAACTTCTCAGCTGTGCAGTTTGTCACTACGTAGATCATAGCGTCAATTTTATTTAAGATTTAATACATAGTGGCCATGGACTTATTATACGCCGTGGTTATAGGTTTGATACAAGGCGTCGCGGAGTGGCTTCCTATCAGTAGCAAAACTCAGATAATGCTAGTCTCTACACATCTAAATATCCCCCCATCTACGGGTTATACACTAGGCCTTTTTATGGAGGCTGCGTCAGTCGCAGCCGCGCTTATATATTTTAGACATATATACCGCCAAGTCTTGAGGGGTTTTCTAGGCGACGCAGTGGGGAGGATGTGGCTGAAGTATATAGTCGTCACAACTATAACTACAGCGGCGTTTGGCGTCCCGTTGTACTACATTTCTAAAAATACATTATTTGGAGCAGCAGCTGGGTGGCTCATGGCGGCTCTCGGCGTCGTGGTTATCCTCAACGGAGTGGTGCTACAGAGGGCGAGGAACAGAGCGGGGCTAAAAGACTTCACAAATATGTCGTTGAGAGATATGTTTCTAGTAGGTGTGGCACAGGCTCTGTCAGTTGTGCCAGGTGTGAGTAGGTCTGGTACAACTACTACCACTCTCCTTCTACTAGGTTACAAACCAGAGGAGGCTTTCAAAGCCTCATTTATATTAGTGCCTGTAGCCGGCCTGGGGGCAGCCGCGTTGACGTATCTAGACCTAGGGAGGGCTGTGTTGACCCAAGAGGCGCTCGTCGCCTTGGCGGTAGGCACGTTGATGAGCATAGCCACAATAGAAATTTTGATGAAATTTGCAAAAAAAAGTCAAGTGGTGTTGGTGAATATTGTCGTGGGGATTCTAGCCTTGTTAGGAGGACTGTTGGCTATTTAATCTCTTGACGTATTTCCTAGCGCCGTATATTAACAAGGCCTCCAGCGGTATCTGTAGCCACTTGACTACAATCTGCCCCTTTATGATGTCTAAATGCGGCCCGAAGGCGAGGGTTATAAAGACGGCGCTGTCGACGACCTGCGCCACGAGGGACGAGCTGTAGGCCCTGGCCAATACGTGAAGCTTCGGCCACTTCGTCACTATATACACGTCTATTGTGGAGGCTATTAGATACGCAGTCAACGACGCAATAGCAATCCTCGCAGACGGCGCAATGACGCTGTCCACCACCGCCGCGCGTTCAATAAACCAAACAGGTGGCGACAGCGTAGTGGCGGACCACGCGGCGAAAGCCACAGCGGCTTGGAAGAAAAAGCCCGCCCTCACCACTTTCAAGGCGAGCTCTCTACCGTAGTAAATCGCCAAGGCGTCTAAAACAGCGATGTTTGTCATAAAAATCACCGTCCCCGCCGGCGCCACTCCCACGCCGAAATCCACAAGTCTATTGGCAATAAACTGCGCCGCGGTCAACGTGCCGAAGAAGAGACCTACTAACACGGCGTCTGGTCTGCCTCGCCAAGCCCAGAGAATTGCGAGGTATATTAAGTAAAGCAAGACTGCGTAGAGCCAGGCATATAGTAGAGATAACACAAGACGTGGAAGACAACTATTTAAAAAAAGTAAAGACTTCGCCATGTGGATTTCCTCACACTAGTTAAAAAGACCGTTGAGATTAGACTAGCCACTGAGCCGCCTCCGCCTACGCGTACTACACAGATTATAGATTTCATAAAGGCGCTGGGGGAGTTTGGTATAATTGCAGAGTATAAAAGG
>CAMLLK010000012.1 GCA_946480885.1 uncultured Thermoproteales archaeon | reverse complement strand
CCGGCTGCCAGCCCCCCACCGGCTAGTTAAAAGACCCATCGTCAGACCAGCGGCCGTTACGACACTGCCGCCAGTGTAGAAACAACGTCTCTATTACCCAAGATTATTGTAAAGAGTATAATATACCCGATTAGATTTTTTAAAAATTTCTGTATGGACAATACTATAATTATAGATAGGTATATATTTACAAAACGAAAGAGAGCCATGGCACCAAACAAATACATAATAGCCGGCATTGTGGCAGTATTGGCAATTGCGGCTATAGCAGCAATAGTGGCCACATCGCCGACGCAAGCCACTTCCACAACACCAGAGCCCGCGCCGCAGCAGCCTCAACAGACGCCGCAGCCTCAACAGCCCACGGCTCAGCAAACGCCGGCTACGACTCCGCCGTAACAGACTCCTCAAGATGCAGCCAGTAGGGCCTCTCTAGATGAGGAGATATACCTCAGGTCGTTGACAGGCGTTTTGGTAGGTAGGACGTTACTAAATGGCTATCAGAAAGTGGCCTTGGTCACCGTGCCTGATAGAATTTGTAGCTCTCTCGCCGCTGCTACAGCTACTTCATTTATTAACAACGAGGCTGGGTACAGAGACGGCGTGGCTAAAATCTTTGTCTACGAGCCGGGCAGAGAGCGAGAGGTGGCGAGGAGGATTAAAGAATTCGGCGCCGAGGCCGTGTATATTGTATACGGCGGCGAGCAGAGCCATAGATATGTGGCTAATATTACAAAAAAGACACTAGAGGCTCTGGCGGCTGAGGGGTACGACGGCGCCTTGTTGATACATGTCAGAATATTCCTCGCCACGAACCGCCTCCAGACAGTGCTAGAAGACCCCGCCTTGAGAGAGTACTTGACTAAAGTGAGAGAGGTTCGGTTATTTACAGCAGACCTCTAGAGAAAGGAGTTCCTATTCCACAGAGTAGAGATAAACGGCACCTCTATCAGGCTAAACACCTACTGCAGAGTCCCACTGACAGACGAACACGTCAATTTGTTAAGAATCTACCTGCCGCCTCCGTAAAACCCCCTTTTTGTATCAATTTTTTTGCACTTATTTTTTAACAAGAGCCTTCCCCTACTCCATGGACCCCGTCGCCGCGTATGTCCTGACGCTTTTAGCCTACGAAGAGGCGCGGGGGGGCGTTGGGGCCACGCGCTATAGAGTAATGAGACTCCTCAACCAATACCCCAACTACGTCTATAGAACTATTAACAGATTGGAGAAAGAGGGCTATGTCGAGTGCCTTGGCGGAGGTCGGGGGCGTAGGTGTAGAGCCACACTACTAGCCTTGTTTAAGCTATACACATCCGGCTCCACCGTGGCGGAGCGGCTAATAGCCAAGCGGCTAGGCGTAGAGTCAATAGACGACCTCAAGACTGTGTTGAGAGAGGTGGCGAAGACAAACTACGCCCCCCGCAACGCCATAGACCTCACAGGCTGGCTAGTAGTAAACGCCGAAATGCCAGAGGCTAGAAGACTGTTAATTGAAATAGCGCCCGGCCTAAGGCACCACCTCTGCGGCGACTCCTAACGCGCGGGGTGGTCACAAAGAACGCCACGGCGTGTTTTTAAAACTAGTGTAGAAGTTTTTTGCCAATTGTATATATTGAAATAGCTGTCGCCTCGTGTGGAGGAGCGCGGTGTGTCTAGTGAGTGCCAAGTTTTGAAAGAATGTGTGGAGTTTATGTCGTGGTGTCGCAACGCCCTTAGAGAATTCGGCGCGGTGGTGGGGGAGTTGAACAATAGGGCTATGAGGTACAGCTTCATGGTGGCGTCTATGTGGAAAAAAATACAGAGAGATTTAAGACAGACTATTTTGTCAATACACCGAGACGTTTTAGAGCGGCTGGGAGTCTCTGTGGAGGCTGTGGAGAGAGTGAAAGTAGTGGACCAGGCGGGTGTTTTGAGAAGGGGGTACGTATTCTATCTAGACGTGGTGAGGGCGGGAGGCGGGGTGTACCTCCTCGAGACTAGACACATAGCAGACCTTGAGGACTTAGAGTGGTTTGTGTTAAAGTGTAGAGCTTTTGAAGTAAACATGGGCGTGGAGGCTAAGAGGCGGATTTTCGTGGCGGTGAATGTAGACAGAGAGACTGTGGAGAGGGCAGGTGAGCTGGGGGTGGATTTAGTATACGGAGCGGTGTTAGACTAGGCGCGGCAGTAGGCCTCTCCGCTCTGCGTATAGAAGCGCCGCCACTGTCTTCCCGTCTGTAATGACGCCTCTGTCTATTAACTCAAACGCCTCTTTTATAGACATCTCCACCACCTCCATGCCCACCTCGCCGAGGTCTCTCACAGGCGCCGCCTCTCTCTCCACATTGTCTGTGAAGTATATTTTTATCAACTCGTCGCTGACGCCGGGGGAGGGGTAGAAGTCTAGTAAAAACTGTAGCCTTAGGGGGCGGTAGCCAGTCTCCTCAGCCAACTCTCTTGCAGCCGCCTCCTCTGGAGATTCCCCCGGCTCCACGGCGCCGGCTGGGATCTCTAAAGTCCACCTACCCAAGGCGCCTCTGAGCTGTCTAACAAATACGACGCTGTCTCCCCTCAAGGCCAAGACGGCGGCAGCTGGGGGGAGGGAGATATACTCTCTCAAAACCACAACGCCGCCAACCTGCTTGGGCTTTTTTACAATTGTAAATCTCTCAGTCCTATAGACCGCCTCCACGTCTCAATCATATAGTAGATTTAAATATTAACCAACACCCCGTCTTGTGTCTGTCGTAGTGGGGCACCACCACTGGGGGTCTCCTGGGGGAGGGCAGTTGGTGTGCGCTGCGACGGCCTACGCCTTCGAGGCCTTGGGCAGGCGGCCTGTGTTAAGCGGAGTGTTTAAATTCAAGCCGGAGAAATACAACGATTGGTACGGCATAGATTTAGCTAAGTACCCAGTGGTTACGCTCCCGCTCGAGGCGAGGGCCTTTGGCCTATGGGCTAGGCTATTCGTCTGGCTCCCGGCGAAGAAGGCCTTGAAGAGGTACAAGGCAGATGTCTTATTCCTCGACGAAGTCACCTATAGACCTTTGACAAAGGGGAGGAGGTATAAGATTATAGAGTATATACACTTCCCCTTTGAGGTTGTGGTAGACCCCAAGTTCAGAGGGACGGGGCTAGCCTATGGAGAAGACCCCTACTTCAGCCGTTATACAACATTCCCAATGAGTCTATACTGGCGGTTGTTCACCTGGGCGCTGCCCCGTTTCTCACGTGGGAATCCCTTCTACGCGGCGGATTTAGTGCTTACAAATTCTAAATGGACTGCAGAGGTGGCGAAGTTAGTCTACGGGGAGAGGCCCCATGTGTTAAACCCCCCCATCGCGCCGAATGTAGAAGTGTTGGCGGGCCCAGCGCCTTTTGAAGAGAGAGAGGCGGCGGTGGTCATGCTGGGCCGGTTTTCACAAGAAAAACGCTACGACTGGGTAGTGAGAGAAGTGGCGCCTAGATTAATTAAAGAGGTGCCCGGGGCGAAGATCTACATCTTCGGCGGAGCAGCCACCCCCACTTTGAGGGCCTATTTAAACAAAGTGAAAAAAATAGCAGAGGAGGCTGGAGTGGCTGAGGTAGTTATAACAACGCCAGACGCCCCCCGTCGAGATATAAACAAGGCGATGGACAAGTCGAGAGTTTTCCTCCACGCCACAGTAAACGAACACTGGGGTATAGCAGTGGCGGAGGCCATGGCCAGAGGCCTGCCAGCAGTAGTCCACAAGAGCGGAGGCGCGTGGACAGACTTGGCCGCTGAGGGAGAGGCCGCCTTGGGCTACCAGTCGGCAGAAGAGGCTGTGGAGAGCTTAGCGAAATTATTGACGGATAGAAAGACGTGGAGTTACTACTCGCAGCAGTCTACTAGAAGAGCGGCGGGGCTAACTATTAACAACTATATAGAACATTTAAATAGATATATAGACAAATTTATAAAGTTTTAAAATCTCTTAATCTGAAATCATTTCTATTTAGAAAAAGATTTTTAGCTAATAATCGACATTAGCACATGGATACAACTCCTCTCCTGTGGCTAAGTGCCCTTGGGATATACCTCCACGCCATTTATATCTCATTTACATACGGCCTGCCGTTGGCCATAGGCGCGGTGTTATGGATGTGGCGGAGGACTAGAGACGGCGATTTTTTAAAAGCGGCGAAGTTGATGACTGCAGTCCTAAGCGCCAACTTTGCCTTGGGGGCAATTACGGGCACGTTAGTAGAGTTCGGCCTTGTGCAAGTCTGGCCTGGGTTTAACTTCGCCATCGCGACCTTCGCCTTTGCGCCTCTCGCACTTGAGTTAATCGCCTTCGCTAACGAAGTGGCGTTTTTAATACTTTTCGTAGTTACACTGGGGAGAGTGAGGCCCGCCGTGAGTCTATCGCTACTGGCGGTATTCGCAGGCTTTGCCTACATGTCAGGCGTTTTGATAATGGCTGTGAACTCTTGGATGCAGGCCCCGTGGGGAGTGGGGGAGGTCCCCCAATCTCTCTACCCATTTATGCCCCCCTACGGCCCTAGTGAAATAGAGGTGTCTAAACTCTTAGCGCTTCGAGCCGCCGCCTTGGCCACGGGTCAGCCGCTGTCATTAATGATAGAGAAGCCCGGCGCGGCGGTGGAGGTGGGTCTAGTGCTAAGAGACCCAATGGTGATTTTCTACAGCCCATACGCCGTAGTCTCTGCGGCCCACACAATATTAGCCGGGGCGTTGATTGGGCTAGCCGTCGTGATGGCGGGTTGGCTGTATAGATACTATAGGTCAAGAGACGCCAAGTATTTAAAAATTGTAAAGCCCATGGCCTTTGTCTTCACTGTATTGTTTATAATCCAGGCGCCTGTCGTGGCACACTTCCAAGGCGAGGTGGTGGCTAAGTACAACCCCACTAAATTCGCCTTGATGGAGGGCGCCTACGAGACGAAGTACGACCCCCTCAAGGCCTTTCTAGCATATGGAGACCCCAACAGACCTATTCCGGGATTTGACGAGTTTAGAAAGGCGTGTATGACACACGGCGACAAGACGCTAGGCGACTTGTTGAGGGCGGCTGGGGTCAACTCTACAGTTCGGCTGGCCGTGGAGTATGTAGATTTGACCTCTATCAAGGGCGTGAGGCTTTCAGATCTCTGTCTGGCAGATTTAGAAAAAGCCGCGTCGTACATGCCCATTATTCATACAGCGTATTACACAAAGACCGCCTTTGCCATCTTAGGCGGGCTGGCGGCGTTGGCACTCTTCTTCTATTTCTACAAAGCCCCGCTCTTTAGCAAAATCGCCGGGCTAATTGTCAAAATATTGGGCGGCGAGAGGAGAGGGCTACTGGCTCTGTCTATATTAACTATCCTCGGCACTGTGTTACCCGCCGTGTTGGGCTGGTACGTAAGAGAGGCTGGCCGCAAGCCGTGGACAGTATACGGGCTGTTGTACCCAGAGGACGTAGTGACGCCTGTGCCCTACGCCACAGACCCCGTCTTTTTGACTTGGGCATACGCCGTAGTGCTAGCCGTAAATTTGGGCGGCCTGGCTGGTTTGTATATTATAGCCACTAGAAAAGACAAGTTTTTAAAAATGTTAAAAAAAGAATAAATTATTTTTTACAGAATTTATCTAACTCTCTCACTACGTCTCTTATTCCAATAAGCCCTACTAAATTCCCATCTTTGTCCACTACTATTACTCTCCTCACGTTGTGCTTTAACATTTTTTCTAAAGCCGCCTCCGCCGGCTCGTCTTCTCTTACTGTGACTAGTCTATGCATTGTAGCTATTTTGTCCACTGTGGCGTATGGAGATATTTTCAAAGCCGTTGCTTTTACTATATCTCTCTCGCCTACTATTCCAATGGGCTTATTCGGGTTTTTACTATCTACTAACACCAGCGCCCCTATGTTGTATTGCGTCATTATCTGAGCCGCCTCTTCTATCGTCTTGTCTGGAGTTATTGTCTTCACTGGCTTTGACGCGAATTCTCCACTTAGCATAAAACTATCATTATTTTACATTAATAAACATTATTTTTAATTTTGATAGAATAATTTTTATAAATAGGATATTATAATTTTAAATATTTATCAAGAGGGGGCTGTGGCGAGTTGAGTGAAAAAGTTTTTTACCTCTGCATAAAACGTCTTGTCGCCATTGGCTACATGAAGATTGCAATTGTCGGCGCAGGTTTTGGAGGCTTAGCAGCAGCTGCTCTTTTGGCGAAGAGAGGCCACGAGGTGGTGGTTTTTGACAAGAGATGCGCCGTGGGGGGCAGGTCTATGGCCGTAGAGGTGGGGGGCTTCAAGGCCGAGATCGGCCCCACTTGGTATTTAATGCCAGAGCTCTACGAGGCTTTTTTCTCTGAGCTAGGCACGTCGCCGCCTTATAGACTCGTGGAGCTAAAGCCCAAGTTTCTATACATAGACAAAGGCGTGTGGGTAGAGGTGGGCGAGGACCTGGGGGCTAGGCTGGAGGAGCTTGAAAGGGGGGCCGGTGGCAAGTTCGTGGAGTTGATGGAGCGGGCGGCTGTGGTGTACGACAGAGTGATAAAGTGGGCTCTGTACAGATCGTACGACTCTCCCCTAGACGTGGCGGCCGCCGCCCTGTCTCTCAGGTCTTTCTCGCTACTACAGTCCTACGAGAAGTTGCTGTCTAGATATTTCAAAAATCCATTAGTCAAGAGGCTTTTAGCCTACGACGGGATGTTTCTAGGGACTCCCCCCTGGGAGCTCCCCGCCGTCTATGGCCTTTTGGTGACATACGCCACCTTTGTAAGAGGCGTATACCACCCAGTGGGGGGGTTCGGCGCCGTCGCCTCCGGCGTGGCGTCTCTAGTGGAAAAACTCGGAGGCCAATTTAGGCTCTGTACAGAAGTGAAGGAGGTGGTGGTGGAGGGGGGGAGGGCGGCCGGCGTGGCCACCTCGGCCGGAGTTGAGAAATTCGACGCGGTGGTGGTAAACGCAGACTATTTAGAGGCGGAGAGGAGGCTCTTGAGGCCAGAGTACAGAACTCTATCCGACGGGTGGGACTTAGCTCCCTCTGCCTACATGGCGGTGGTGGCTTTCAGAGGCAAAGCCCCCGCTGTCCACACCATCTATATAGACAGTTGGGAGAGACACATGGAGGCGTTGTTCTCAAACGGGGCTATGCCAGAGAGCCCCTCTTTCTATGTTCACATACCCACGTTAGTAGAGGAGAACTGGGGCCGCGGAGGTTGGCACACGGCATTTGTCTTAGTCCCAGCGCCGCCGGGCGGCGGCTACGGCCCAGAGGGGCTAGGCGCCGCCTTGGTGGAGAGAGTGGTGGAGGGGGAAGTCGTGCCTCTCGCCGAGTTCTCAACTGACTTTTTCTGCGGGGCGTTAAGTTCGTATAAATGCACGGCGCTGGGGCTTAGACATAATTTAAAACAGACGGCGTGGGGGAGGCCCCCCATTAGACATAGAAAAGTGAAAAATCTATACTTCGTCGGCCAGTACGTACACCCCGGCGTAGGCGTGCCGATGGTGTTGACTTCGGCAGTAATTTTGGCAAAGAGATATTTTTAACATGTCCTCACGTCACTATAGTCTATTTAGAGTGGGGCGGAATTTCTACCTATCCAGCGTCTTGTTCCCCCGGCGTGTTAGAGACGAAGTGGCTATCCTATACGCCTACGTCCGCTACGTCGACGACTTAGTAGACTGCCCAACGCCTAAAGTAGACCTATTCTATAGAGTGTGGAGGGCTTTAGAATCCGCCGCGAGGGGCGGCCCGGCGCCTCCAATCATCGCCGAGTTTGTTGACTTGGCACACCGCCGGGGGTTTCAGTGGAGAGACGTTGAGGCGTTTATGGAGTCTATGGAGATGGACTTATACATAAGAGAGTACGACACCTATACACAACTGTTGAAGTACGTATATGGCTCCGCCGAGGTGATCGGCCTATTTATGGCCAGAATTCTGAGCCTCCCCAAGTCGGCGGACCCATACGCGAGGCTGTTGGGGAGGGCTTACCAGTTGATAAATATGGCTAGAGACGTGGCTGAAGACGCGGCGCTGGGCAGGAGGTACATCCCAGAGGAGTTTCTAAAAAAGGCGGGGGCTGGCGGAGTGGCGCCTACAGAAGAGTTCGCCACGGCCTTGAGGCTGTTTTTAAAGAAATACTACGAGGCGAGGTTGGCGGCGGAGGCGGGGTATCGATACATTCCAAGGCCCTATCTACGGGCTATAAAAACCGCCTCTGATATATACGACGCCACTGCCTGGACAATTTGGAGGCGGCCACTGGTGGTGTTCGAGAGAAAAGTTAGGCCCCACTGGGGGTACGTGGCTGGGCTATGGCTAAAGAATTGGCTACTGCCCTAGTCCACAGTAGGCCCCGTTTTTGGCTATACACAGCGGGTCCTTTCTTAGTGGGCTACGGCGCGGGCGCCACGGATTTGTGGAGCTTCGCCTCGCCGATTTTTATCTTCGGCTTTGTCTATTTTTTAATATTTGCCAACGTGTTTCTATATGGTGTAAACGACGTATTTGACTTAGATACAGATGTTCATAACCCCAAGAAGAGAGGCCCTGAGAGACACGCGGTGGGCGTTAGAAAGAGTCTGGCCGTGTGGGCCGCGGCCTCTGCGGCGTTGGCGGCGCCGTTGTTTATAGACACAACGTCGGCGGCATACGTCCTCGCCTTCTTGGCGCTGTCTTTTATATACAGCGCGCCGCCTATAAGGCTTAAGTCACGGCCGTTTCTAGACTCCTACAGCAACTGGCTCTATATAGTGCCGGCGGGGCTGGGCTACTACTTAGCCTCAGGCCACCACATGCCTCTCTGGGCGTGGGCGGCGGGGGTGTTCTGGACTGCGGGCATGCACGCCCTATCCGCCGTGCCTGACATCGAGGCCGACAAGGCCGCCGGCGTGAAGACAGTGGCCACGGCGCTGGGGAGGAGGGGGACTATGGCTTTTGTGGCTTTGAACTGGCTTGCCACTGCGTCGATTCTGACGTATGTAGATATATTGTTGGCGCCCTCTTTTATATACTTTGCCATAGCTCTATACCTTACGGCGGCGCCTGACAGAGTAGAGACTTGGTACTGGAGATTCCCGTTGATAAACTCGGCCATGGGGGCCGGTGCGTTTATATACGCCACGCGATGGATTATACCTGGCTTTTGACTCTACCCCTCCTCTTCGAGATTAGGAATTGGCTCGCCCCGAGGAGAGATAAATGCGGCGTAGAGCCGCAGATCTACATACCGGCGAGAGGCGAAGACGAGGCTTTAAAAAAGACGGCGGAGTACGCTGTGGTGTTGAGAGACGCAGACGACGTGTGTAGAGAGCCCAGTTGCCTTTTGCTAAAAACCACGGGGAAAAGCGCCGCTTTAGAGTACGCAGTGTCTAAATCGACGGCAGAGTACATCGCACTCTTCGACTCAGACGTCTACTTCACAAAAGAAGACGCAGAGGCCTTGGCCTGCGCCGCGGGTGACGGCGTCGCCACTGCCTACAGAGTAGTGAAGTGTAGAGACTTCTCTACGTGTCTAGCCGCCGCGGTGAGCGACTTCGGCTTTTTATACATGTCTTGGAGGAGGTTTATCTGGGGAGGCGCCGTGGGGGGGAGGAGAGAGGTCTTAGCGAGAGTGTACAGAGGAGTGTCTAGCCACGTCAGCGACGACATATACGCCACAGAGAGGGCCAGGGAGCTCGGCGTGGCTATTAAATACGTCCACGTGGCCCCTAGGTCAGACCCTCCCGGGAGGGGGGCCTTGGAGAATATACGCTGGGCTTTTAGACAATACGCCATTGCGTACCGCCAAGGCGGCTTGTGGACCAAACTGGGGATTTTAGCCACAGCCGCTTGGCTAGCCACAGTCTTGGCGCACCCAAAGGCCTTGGCCATCCTCTACCTCTGGACACTCGCCCGCAGAGTTGTACTCAGAGAGGGGAGTTATCTACACTACGCAGCGGCGGCTCTGCCCGCTTTTGTGATAACCGCCGCGGCGACGGCGGCGTCGCCATTTATAAAAAAGATAAAGTGGAGAGATAGGTCACTAGAGCTCAGGTGAGTGTTTGTCAATAAAGAAGTGGAAAAAATGCTGGTGGCTGAAAAAGGGGGGGTTTAGCGAGTTATCCAGATCGGCGGCGCCGTGGCGTTTTTTAGAGTTATGCCTAGGGCAGCTGCGGCGGTGGAGCCCACTTGTGGCATCCATGCGTTTATGTACATTTTCCTAATCTCCACGGCTCTGCCGCCAATTACGCCGATTATTCCTCTTACTTCTGCCCACGTCCCCGCGCCGTCGTGGCATCCAATAGTTTCAAATAGGACCGGTACTACTACTTCCAGATCGCCTGTGGCTGTTCTGTCGTAGCTACAGTAGCCAGGTTTTACCACTATTATGACGTCGCCCATTCTAGACGCGGCGGGGCCATCTAGATAGAAGAAAGACCTCTCGTCGCCGTACAATACGTTAAAGGGCCCAGTGGGCGATCTTCTAGCTAAGACCATCGCAATAGGCCTCTCGCCCGTCGCCGGGTCTCTGATGCCTAACACCGCCTCTACCACTTGGTCAACTACTCTACTGTAGGTGGCTGGGTCTGTGCGGAGCTTGGGGTTTATGTAGATATAACTCCCGTCGTAGAACGGCGAGGCCAGGAATGGTAGTGTTGACTCACATAGACCAGAGGCTAAACCCCACGGTGTATCGCGACGTGGCTAAGTTCGGCGTCGTGGCTGAGGACAACACAGTAGTCACGTAGCCTCGTATAGATACCCCCCGCCTTTTTCAAACCGCCTCACAAGCCCCCTCTCTGTCAAATACGCCAACGCCTTCTCCACCTCGGCGGGGTCTTCTCCCAGTTGTTCAATAATGTAGCCTAACGAGAGGGGCCCGTGGCTTTTTAAAAAACTATATACTCTATAGGCGAGGCGGGGGGGCCTTCTAACAACTACTTCGTATATCCACAACGCCGCGATTATTAAAGCCGCCACGGCGCCCACTCTCAGCGCTATCGGGGCGAGGCGGGGGAGTAGTAGAGACACTGCGGCTGTGAGTACTACCACGGCTAACAAAGCCGTCGTGTACTTCATCTTATAGGTATCACCGGCACCACCTGTCCCCCGCCGCCTGTTATGGCCACTATCTGTACATTGCCGCTCTGCGCCACTTCTCTAAGCCCCAGTAGGTATATATACAACTCCGCCAGCCTCACGGCATCTGCCGCCTCGGCTCTCGCCGCCGTTATTAACATCTCTACAGTGGCCCGCGTGGCGTTTCCGATAAGTAAAATCTGGCTAGCCTGCGCCAGCGCTCTTGTAATTGTGGCGTTTGCCTCTGCCAAGGCGGCTAATACCACTTTTGTATAATTCGCCCTAGCCAACTCTTCAACTCTCTGCCGCTCGAACTGAGCCCTAATAGCGTCTTGCTGCGCAGCCACTTTCCTATTAATCGCATCGCTCACCTCCCGAGGCAAGATAAAATTTAACACATTGACGTCTAGAATTTCCACCAGACCCGCCAGTGCTAAGTCTCCCTCGACAGCCTCTCTATACTGCTGCTCAATTTGTCTAGCTATTACGTCTCTATTCTCGACTAAATAGTCCAACGACACTTTTGAGATAATGTCTCTAACCAACTGCCTAGCCTTAGGCACTAACACTTTGTCGTCGTAGTCTACCCTTGGAAATTTTTTCACAATTTCGTCAAATCTCTCCGGCCTTATTCTATACCTCACAACCATCTCCACAGTAACCGCCACGCCGTCTCTCGTCAACACTACAGGCGCGGAGTACACCCACTGACCTGCCCCCCTCTCTGCCTGTACAAACTCAATCACCTCTATGGCGTACGAGCCTTCAATTAGGTACGCCCACGGCGCCTTGAATCCCAGCGCCGGGCCTATTACAGGCTTACTAATTGTCCCAGACACTGGGTCCACCACCACCGCGACAGTCCCCGCGGGGAGGGTGTAGACAGTTAAAGAGGCCACAATAGCTAACGCAAACATAACAATGACAACTAATACAAAAGATGCAGACTTTTTAAAATCTACGCCCCTCTCAACTGGAAACACACTCTATTGTAATAATCACTTTAAATTTTTGACGCTACGACGGCCTACACCTCAGAGGGGCTGTGGATTTAAGAAAGTCGAGGGGAGCCGCCGCGGTGGGTATCTCGCTGACGTGTCTATTTTTGTAAGTATGCCATGTGGACCTTGGGGGCATAGCCGCCCCCGCCGCCGCTCGGCTTAAGACTAATAGTTTGTTCAAATTTACGTCTATAGATCGGAAGAG
>CAMLLK010000011.1 GCA_946480885.1 uncultured Thermoproteales archaeon | reverse complement strand
ATTTCTAACGCATCTTTTAGATTTTGATTATACACTCTACTTCCGTCGACTACTCTAAAAGATCTATACTCTCGGAGTTTTTTAAGTTTGGCAAGGCCTTCTTCCATTACAGAGCCGTGTCTAAATGGGCCGAAGTGTTCCTCCATCACATCGTTTAGTTGTTTTTTTACTTCATAGGGCGTCGGCGCGTTGGTTTCTTTATGTAGAAGATTGTCAAAAACTCTACTTTCTTCTAACTTAACAATTTCTAAGAAGGAGCCATCTGGCTCAGACATCGCCGGGCTCTCTATTACATATTTAGCCGCCTGTTCCCCCGTCAGTCTTCCCCAGACGGCGCATTCGCTTAGCGAATTAGACCCCAGTCTATTGGCGCCGTGGACGCTGACGGCGGCTGCCTCGCCGGCGGCCCAGAGCCCTCTTATCCATTCTCCATCTGCTGATAAAACTCTCCCCCACGTATCTGTGTGTATTCCCCCCATTGTGTAATGAACCGCCGGCCTTACCGGTATCAGCTCGGTGAATATGTCAATACCTGCGTATTTATGCGCCAGCTCTCTAATGAAGGGAATTCTCTTGTTTATCTTCTCCTCTCCGAGATGTCTAAGGTCGAGACCTACGTAACACATGCCAGATTCATGCCTAAAGCCTCTGCCTTCGGCGCATTCTGTTAAAATAGCTCTAGAAACTATGTCGCGCGGAGCTAATTCCATTTTCTGAGGGGCATATCGTTTCATAAAGCGGTCTCCTTCTTTATTTATGAGATAGCCCCCCTCCCCCCTAGCCGCCTCGCTTACTAATATCCCACTTGGCACCAACGCCGTGGGATGCCACTGGACGAACTCCATATCTTTCAAAGCAGCGCCGGCTCTTAACGCATAGGCTAACGACTCTCCTGTAGTAGAATACGCCGTGGTGGTAAATCTATACAATCTCCCTGCTCCGCCTGTGGCTATAATTCCGGCTTTTGTATAAAATATTTTAAACTCGCCGTTTTTTAAATCGTAAGCTGTTACGCCGCGAAACACGCCCCTATCTATTATAAACTTTGTTACAAAATGTTCATGATATATATGTATATTTTCAAAACGCCTAGTCTCTGAGAATAGCGTAGACATTATAAAAAACCCAGTCTTATCCGCGGCGAATGTGGTCCTAGGGATTGACATGCCGCCAAATGGACGTTGTGAAATTCTACCATCTGGCTCTCTAGTCCAGGGTACTCCAATTCTTTCGAGATAACGTACCTCTCTCGGGGCGTATTCTACTAATACCTGAACGGCGTCTTGATCTGCTAGATAGTCACTGCCTTTTATAGTATCGTAAGCATGTAGCTCTAATGAATCGCCTGTCTTATCTGGATACAAAACCGCCGACATACCCCCCTCTGCAGATAGACTATGGCTACGCATAGCTTGGATTTTTGATAAAATAGCAATAGACACTTTTCCGCCACTTGCCCACGCTGCGGCTACAGCGGCACGGAGGCCAGCGATGCCAGAGCCTATAATAACAATGTCGTATTTCATAATTTCCATGTTATTTATCTACCGTATATATTATTTACATTATATTTCGACTAATGACGAATTTAGAAAACGGCGTTAAGCTTTTTAACTACAGATCCAAAGAGAATAGTGCTTCACGTAACTATAGTAAAAGACGAGGGAGTAGACCTCTGCGAAGGACAAGTCTTAGCTAAATGTTGTGTAGAAGGTTTTTGTGCAGACGTGCCGGTTGAAAAAGGCATAAAGCCAGGCGTCTACAGTATAGAAGATATAGAAAAGAACCCAGTCTTGAAGTTTTGTATAGATGTAATAACTCGTCAAAAAGAAATGGGTATTAAAAAAATTGAGGTATGTACATCTAAACACGCATCTAAATGTGTTAAGAAGCTTGTAGAACATGTAATTTCTAGATATGGCGGACCTGTGTTATTGATAGGCTATAACGAGAACGTGGCGAAAGTCTTTTTCTCACTTACAGATGGCTTAGTGGCCGATACAGAGGGGAGATTAGTTCCATACGACGTAGTAGACATATCAAACCCAGCCCAGTGGGTAGATAAAGCCAGCGTAGTGGTGATATCGCCCGGCGCTCTTCGCCATGTAGATATCATAGAATTAACAAAGAAAGCAAAAGAATTGAAAAAACCAGTAGTAGTATACGGCGCCCTGTCGCCGCTATACAAAGACCTAGGAATAGACTATTTCTGTCCATATGGATTAAGAGAAAATAAATAGAGACATGGATTATTTGGGAGATTTTATAAACGTTCGGCAGGTGCGGTTGTCTATATAATAGAAAAAGGCGAGGTTCTGTACCTACTCCTCCACGGCAGATTGGGGTGGGACTTCCCCCATGGGCTAGTGCGCCGCCGTGAATCAGACGAGGAGGCAGCTTTAAGAGAAATCTTAGAGGAGACAAATCTAACCGTTGAGATAGTCCCCTCCTTTAGAGAGGAAATTAGATATAAATACTCAAAGAGGGGGCGGGTATTATATAGAGAAATTGTGTACTTCCTCGCAAAGAGTAAGAGTAAAGAAGTTAGGCTGTCAAAAGAACACGACGCCTATACATGGGCTAGAAAGACAGACGCCTTGAGGTTAATCAATAGAGACGAGACTAGAGAAGTGTTGATAAAGGCGTGGAAAAAAATTGTAGAGTTTGAAAAAGTCTTAGCTAATTAAAGAAACTCCCTCAATTGCGTACCAAGGATATGTGTTATAGTTGTTGCCACTTGACCTATACACAGTGGCGTAGTTTTGACTATATAACAACGCGACGTAGTTTATAAATAGCGGCGTCCTTATGAAATACATGTCAAATCTCAAGTCGTTGCCCACATTAAACATCGGCACTACGAACCCCCCGCCAAGCACAGAAGCCGTCTTTATCACATAGTTATATTCAATTGGAGGCCTGCTCAAAGTAATACGGGATCTGGCTGAGGATATAGGCACGTCTCCCCTCTCGATGAACGGCCTAACTGCGCCCGATATAACTTCTTCAGTACTACATCCGCCGTATAGCGAAGTCCTAGCCATTATTATATAGCTTGTAGACCCGCTCACGGGATAAGACGCGGACATAGTTTCATATAGATATCCACTCACTGGAATTGGGACTGCGAATGAAGACATAGGTAGTGTTATAATTCTCGTCTGGCCTCCCGTGCCGGCCCATACGAACCTACCTCTTCCTAGATGTCTATGGTACGAAATGCCTTGGTTCCAGAAATAGCCTGCAAAGAAGCCGTCGCTAGTTATTGTATACGTCACGAGTGAAGTGTTTAGACAACGCCATGAGAAATCTACATATAGCCCTCTGACGAGTGTAGGCGTAGATATGTAGTAGTGCCGCCAGTCTCCAGACTCATACCTCCACCCCCAGTCGTTGGCGCCTCTTACAACACTGGCGTTATACCAACCGCCAGACCTCCCACTTGTTAACATAAAGGTAGAACCCGCCGACACGCTAGCCCTCACTACATAGCTAAGTGGCACTACATAACTCGTGCCATTTATCTCAAATATTACATACCTTTCGAAGACAGTCGGCGCCGCATCTCTAGGAGCTCTCACCACTACAGTAAATACGCGGCTTTGGCGTGGTTGTAACGTGGCGGCTGCTGGCGTAATCTCTACGTCAGAAGCTACGACTCTCCTATACGCCACCACCTCTACACTGACGGGAACCACAGGTGGAGCAGGGCTCCTCACGGGTCTAACGTCTATCCTTAGCAACAACCGTTGCTCTGGCTTGAGCTTGAGTGATGGTCTTGAAACTGTCACTTATACAGCAGTCCCCGTCTGATATCCATAGTTAATCCAAGTCAGCTCAGGTATAGCCACTACATTGTCGTTATTTACATCTGTCCAAGCGAATACCCATAGAAGAGGTCTTGTATTTTCTAGATAGTCGAACTCTGGGTCGAAATATGAGAAACGATAAGATATTCTAAACACTACTAAATCGGCTTGTCTCAAAATATTTTCATCAAAGCCTAACTGACCCATTGTGAAGTAGCCGCCTAGTGTTCTCACTGGTATATTCACTGTGGTTATGCGTCTATAAACTGGTTCAAAAGACACTGCATACGTCTTGATAGATAGAGCAGAGTCTACTGAATTTAATATTATCTGACCCACTGCCTGACCACCTGGCGTAGTAGTTAGATATAGACTCGTCATGCCTATATCCGGCTGGGGGAACCTACTTGTTAGATAAGCGGCCCATTGTTGAGTCAATATGTTATTGAATAGATAGCCGAAGTACAGCGGGATGTTAACTCTCCATTGAAACTCCCAAGAGGCGCCTAAATTTACCCGAGAGTTAGTCCTCACTAATGCGGCGGGTATCCTTATAGAACTCAAGCCAAAGTATGACCTCGCAGCTGCTACTGCCGCAGTCGCGTTGACAAACCCATGGCCTGCGGTAAACGGCGTATAGCCAATATCAACCGCCGTGCTGGTTATAAACTGTCTCACTAGATACGGATCTATAGTGGCTGGGTCGACGCGTTCAGACACTGCGCTCATGACTAAGGCCACTACTCCAGCTGTTAGAGGCGTGGCTTGAGAAGTCCCGCCGAAAATATCCCAGTCTTCAGGTATTCCATAATAATACCTGCCCCACCCGACGGGATATGCAGCTATGCCAAAGGCGCCTATGTTTACGACGTCAGGCTTTACATAACCTGCGGGAGTGGGCCCTCTAAGAGACCAGCTGATCACTTCACCCCATCTAAATTCTGCAAAGGGAATACCAAGAGCCCACCAGAAGTGTCCACTCGTCGCCGCGCCTACAGTAATAGCCCCGACTGCAGAGCCGGGGCTTGTTATAGTCCCAAAGCCATAGCCGCCGTTGCCGCCCGCGTGTACAATCACAATACCTGGATAATTTCTGTCGAGGAAGCGTGGAGTAGTCAATGCGTTAACAAGGGCTGACATAAAGTCGTAGCCAAAAGCGGCGTAGTCGTATATAAACGTCGATATCCCCCAGCTGTTACTTATCACATGTGCTCTCTTTTGGCCAGTCCAGTACCACTGTCCGTCTTGCCCCACGTCAAACCCTGCGGCCCACATCATACCTGGCCCCACCATCCCCCACCAAAGAGCCTTAACTCCCATGACCTTTGCACCGGGGGCCACGCCTCTTAAAACCTGTTGCCCCAAGTAGCCGAGGTTGTACGTAGACCTCCCTCTGCCGGCCGCGACGGAGCTACACGCAGTGCCGTGGCTATGGAAGTCGTAGAATATACTGAGGTAGTTGCCAGACAAATCCCATCCGGGGTAGAATCTGGCGTATATATCAAACCAGAGGCCCCAGTCGTAGAAAAATCCACCAGCTACTCCAAGGCTGACAGTCGGCTTTGTGACGTTGTCTACAATAAGCCTATTGCCGAAATACCTAAGTTCTGGGTCGTCGGAGAAGTCGCAATTATTATTTAGGTCTATACGAGCTGATGTATAGAGGCCCGCAACTTCGGGGTCGTACATCACTACGCCTCTTACCACAAGCCCTCCATACCATGGAATTGTGAGATATGTAAGACCAAACCTATAAACTCCGCTTTTACTCTGAAGACCTGTCACCTTATAGTTACACTGAGCTTGTACTAAATAATAGTCAACGCCGTCTAATGTAAGAAATTGTCTATTGCTAGTTGGGAGGATGCCATTTGTTGCTCTAATAGGGGCGAGTATAACAACTTGTGACTGATCGGCGTCGAGGACGAGAGGCTCTACGTAAGCAATTTGGCTAATGGCAATGGAGCCCGCGTGGCCTCTAAGAGTTGTATATCTCAACAAATTGCCGGACTGTGTGATAGTAGATGCGATTATCTCTCTGCCGTCTTGTGTCTTTATCACCCATGCAAGGGCGTCTTGAAGATCTGGGTGGCCGTAGTCCACACCGGTATCAACTACAGCTATGACAATACCGCTTCCGTTTACTTTAAACAACTGTTCAACTCTAGTCGACCCTATAATATCTCTCATTACTGGAAGGAAAGGCTGCGGAGTCTCTCCCCTAGTGGATATAGACCTTACTTCAGTGAAAAAGTCAATGGGCGGTACCTCTGGTATTACTTTAATAAAGATGGATTGTACAAATGGCGAATCTACTAATTTACGTAGGTTTTTCGCCTCTCCTCTGTAGTATAAAACTGCCATACCGCCCTCCTCTCTGCCCGACAGCTCTACTCCGTCAATTACTACTTTAATAATTCTGTATTCTCTGCCGCCTATATTTACTGAACGTGTGGTATATACTGCCTTGAGTTGTTGAGTTAATTTGTCTAAATCTGCAACTACAATCTTTGCGACGACTTTAGCATCTGTGTCTACAATCGCAGCGAGATTTTTAACGGATTGGCTACTACAATAGCGCCCAAGATGGTTAACAATATAAACAAGTATTTTAGCTTCATATTTGGATAATAACTAGAGCTTTTAAGTATTACCTATAGAATTTTCTTGTGAAAATGGCTATTGTCATTAGAACAGATCTAAAAATTAGCTGTGGGAAAGCGGCCGCGCAGGCGGGCCACGCCTCAGTTGAATGCCTTTTGTTATCTATGGAGGATTCTAAGTGGAAGAGTTGGCTAGATCAGTGGCTTAGAGAAGGCCAGAAGAAAATTGTGCTCTCTGCCGAAAATGTTTCACATCTCTACCAACTCTATGAAAAGGCAAAATCGCTGGGACTGCCTTCGTCAGTGGTAGTAGACGCAGGTTTGACGGAGGTTGAGCCCGGGACGCCGACTGCTTTATGCGTAGGACCCGCTCCTGACGACCTTGTGGATAAAGTGACGGGGTCTTTGAAGTTGTATAAAAAATAAATATTGAAGAGAGTTGGCATATGTGTTGGTTATATACGCCTACGCCGGCTTTTCGCTGGGAGTCGCTATATACTTTATATATTTAATAGTGTCAGGTCTACGGACGCCAGAGGTCTCAGTAGGCGCCATCTCTATAAATTTATTTAACATTGTTGCAATAGTCTTTGCAATATTTACGCTATACGTTATATTTAGACTTAGAGAGTTATATAGTTGAGAAACTCCCCCTCGCCTAACTTTTCCCTCACCTCGTCTAGGTTTTTAAAAGGTCTCTCTGCTGTTATTAATTGCAATTTCTTCTTGTCGATGCCTGGCAGTCTTTTTAACACTCTCTTCTCTGCGGTGTTTATATTAACTGGGTGGGGGATAGCTAAGACGCTACGGCTTCCATGTTCTATAACCACTACGTCGATAAATCTATTAAGCTCTACACGTGTGGGTATGTATACTAACAGCGGGTACGACCCAACTTGCCGCGCGTACGTGCCTTTGTAGTAATACATCTCGGTGTATACTCTCTTCAAGACTGTGCCCCTTGGCACTATCCGCCGCAGCATTTCTCTATCGAAGACTTCTCTTACCCACTTCTTAAAGTTGTAAAAACGTAGTTTTTGTTCATAAAGTTTCGACGTTATTTTCCTAGCCTTTTTCCAAAGTCTAGAAGTGGGGAAGATCAACACTTGTCTAATGTTTACTCTCCTCACTAAAAGACCTCTGTTCAACACCTCTTTGAGAAATTCAACATTGAGGCGGTACGTCTCAGCGGTTTCGCCTGGGAGGCCTGCTACGAAGTTTATACCTGCCAGTAGATACGGCATGCCGTTGTCGCCTCTGACAGCTCCATATTTTGTAAAAAGCTCTATGGCCTCTAACGCCTCCTCTGGCGTTGTCTTTAGGTTATTTATCTTGACTACCCGAATGTCGGCGGTCTCTATGCCCAACGCTGCTACGTTTCCAGACGTGCCGTATTTAACTAATAGTTTTGTAATCTCTATAGACTCTGTCTTCCACTTCGCCACTGTGCCGGGGTTGACGTTGTCGATGTGTAAAGTCTCGAGACCTGGCGCGGCGTTTCTTACTCCGACTAGTAGTTTTTCAACGGCGGGGGGATTGGGCCTTGGGAAGTCCTCTTTGCCAATGTCGAAGGCCATGTAGGTGTAGAAATCAGCCTGCCTGCCTATTCTATAGTGCACTACGCCTGCTTTATACAAAGCCTCGACTTCTTTTACAACTCCCTCAATAGGCCTTGTGGAGACTGGCCCGTAGGCCACTGTAGTGCAGAAAGAACATCCACCGGAGACGTATCTTGGACACGATCTATACGTCTCTAACTCAACTATTAAATTGCCGCCGTAGTTGGGGTGTTGTTCCACTACTCTAGCCCCTAGTTGTGCAAATCTATCGACGAGGACGAAGTCTGTATGTGTCTCCGAGGGCCAGACTTTCTCAACTCCCTCTGTGAGTAGTCTATATACTATCAAGTCTACGTCTCCATTCGCTACAATATCGAAATATCTACGGAATCTACTTGGCGGCGTTGCCACGGCGCCGCCAGCGAGGCCGTAGCCGAATTTAGCCACGGGGCCTCCGAGAATTTTCACTGGCCCCTCGAGACGCCCAATGTCGAAAATCTCGTCTATAGATATAGGAGTACCCCCTAGATATTTTCCCGGCGTAGTTACGCCCGCTATCAACACCAAGACGTTGTATTTCGATAGCTTCTTTAGAGAGGCTGTCCAGTCCGCCCTTAGTTGATCTATTGTGAAATACCTCACGTCTTTGACCCCCGCGCTGTATGCCGCACCCGCCGCGTATCTGGGGTATACGTCTAAATAAGGCGGCACGCCGAGGCCGGCGGGTTCGTCAGTGTAGCCGTCGACAATGACTAGATTCACAATTCTCCCTCTAAATGAGGTTATAAAGAGTTTTATACATATTTTTTATCAATTCCGATGGTGAAGATTCCATTCTGCGAATTTTGCGTAAAGACGCGTGTACTGTGTCATAAATGCCAGTCGTTAATAGACAGCGGCAGATATCAATGGCTAGATGTAGAGATTTCAGACGCTTTGCTAAAAGTAGAGAAGAAAATAAACATCTCCGACGTTGAATATGTAAAATCATACGAAATAGACGACTTCGTCGTTGTGTCGTTGAGAAATACTAAAAGATTGCCAAGAGGCGCCTTTATTCAATTAGAGAAAGAACTCTCCTCTATCTTGGGAAGAAATGTGAGAGTTGTAGAGTACGGAAGTGTAAATGAATTAATTGCACAACTAGTATCTCCTGCGAAATTACTTACTATATCGACGTCGTGGCTGCCAGACGGCACTACAGAGACTGTGGTTAAGATACCGTCTCGTGATGTAAAGAGGCTCCCCATTAGGCCAGAGAGACTACAGACAATTTTGAGTAGAATCTCTGGGGCTAACGTAAAAGTAGAAATTGTCAAAGAGAGAGAACTAAGGGCATAGTTTTTTACACCCCACATCTTGCTCTCTGTGTATCCTAAAAAAACACATTGGACTAGTGAAATAAGGCCGGAGCTACACGGAGCTGAGGTAGTCCTCGCCGGCTGGGTGTGGGATAAGAGAGATATAGGCCGGGTGAAATTCCTAGTGCTTAGAGATAGAGAGGGGGTGGTGCAAATTACGCTAAAGACTGGAAAAACTCCTCAACACCTATTCGAAATATTTCAAGAACTGGGGAGAGAAGACGTAGTAGTCGTGAGGGGAGTCGTCGAGGCGAGCAAAGTGGCGAAGAGCGGCGTAGAGGTCTTCCCGTTGGAGATTTGGGTTTTGAATAAGTCTAAGCCCCTACCCATAGACATCTGGTCCGAGTCCACAGACCTCCCCACTAGGTTGAAATGGCGCTCTGTGGACTTAAAGAGACTACGTAACTTAGCCATTTTCACATTTTCGTCAAGTGTGTTAAAGACAGTGCGTGATGTATTCTACCAAGAGAATTTCGTCGAGGTGTTCACCCCCAAGATAATTGCCACGAGTACAGAAGGCGGCGCCGAGCTTTTCCCAGTGTTTTATTTTGAAAGAGTTGTCTACCTCTCACAGAGCCCGCAGCTCTATAAAGAACAACTTACTGCCTCTCTCGAGCGGGTTTTTGAAATCGGGCCTGCGTATAGGGCTGAGAAACACAACACAGACTACCACCTCAACGAGTTTATATCTATCGACGCAGAGGCGGCTTTTATGAACTATCAAGACGTAATGGATCTACTAGACAAGGTGATAAAACAAATTGTCAAAATTGCTTCAGAGACTCCGAGGCTTTTAGAAGTTGGGCTGAGGCCAGTGATGTCTTCAATAGACAAAATCCCCCGGGTCACCTACGACGACGCCGTAGATAAACTTAGACAGATGGGGTTTGATATAAAGTGGGGGGAGGACTTGACTCTAGAGATGCAGAGAGCGCTTATACGCCACTATGGACATATCTACTTTATAGTGGACTTCCCGTCACAGCTCAGGCCTTTCTACACTAAGAGAAAAGAGGAGGTGAAGTCAGAGTCTTTTGACTTAATTATAGACGGTATAGAAGTAACGTCAGGCGCGACGAGGATACATAAGAGAGATGAACTAGAAGAGGAGATGAGGCGCCGTGGCCTAGACCCGAGTCTATTTGAAAGCCACCTTGTAGTGTTCGACTACGGCATGCCGCCCCACGCAGGTTTCGGCATGGGGTTTAACCGACTAATAGCTTCAATATTGGGGCTAGGCAACGTTAGACACGCCACTTTGTATCCAAGAGATAGATATAGACTAGAGCCTTAGTCTTCGCGAAGAGGTACAAACAAGACGTGGGTCACTACGCTTTTCTCAAGCCTACCACCCCTCTTGACTCCTTTAATTAACACTTGTCCAAGCCCCTCTTGTAGAGGAATTACTAACACGCCCCCCTCTTTTAATTGTTGCACCAGGGCGTCGGGTATAGTCCTCGCAGCTGCTGTGACTATAATTGCGTCAAAAGGCGCGGATTTTCCCAACCCCATCCTCCCATCTCTGTGGTAGACTTCTACAACTCCCCAGTAGCCAAGTCTTTCTAAATTCTGAGCCGCGTATATAGCCAACTCTTTTACAATTTCTACTGTATACACCTTGCCCTTTTTCTCTATTGCTTCTGCACACACAGCGGCTTGGTAGCCAGACCCTGTGCCCACTTCTAAAATCTTCATACCAGGCCTAGGCTCTATTAATTCACACATCATAGCCACCATATGTGGAGCCGATATCGTAGCCCCGGCGAATAGTGGAAGTGGTCTATCTTCATAGGCCATAGATCTATACTCAGGCATTACGAACTCCTCCCTTGGCACAGACAACATGGCCCTTCTCACCCTCTCGCTTTTGATAACCCCCTCTCTTACTAACTCATCTACTAGACGGGCTGCCATGTTAAAAAAATGTATCTAAAGACGTCGTCTTGTGTTTAACCGACGCCTTCCTAAGCCTCTCTACCGCTCTACGGACTCTATCTTCACTAAAGTCACGCTCCTCTACTAAAAACGACAATAATTTGCCTTCGTCTAGCCTCCCTCCCTCGAGGCTGTAATCATCTGTGACGGGTGGGTTTAAGAAAAATTTCTTAATTTCTAAAAGATGTTGATGTCCCCTCAATACAGTATCTACAATTTTTTCCAACGAGCCGAATTCTAACACTAGACGCAGTGCTCTCTGAGGCCCCACTCCAGCCACGCCGTCTGGGTTATAGTCAGTCCCAAGTAGAATAGCCAAGTCGACTAACTGCTCTCTATTTTTTAGACGGAGAGACTTGAGGACAGCGTCGAGTTCAATCACCTCAGGAGACACCTCCACTACGTCTTCTCCAATTTTTCTCCTAGGCGAGACGGCTAAGTTTCTCACTAGACGTGGAGAGCCGAAGAGTAGAGAGTCGTAGTCTTGACTCCCCACTCCCCAGCAGTGCCCCCGCATAGCCATGTAGGCAGCTTGTGCCTCCCCCTCGCTGGGGGCTTGGACCCACGGGACGCCCATGTAGCTAAGTAGTTTCTTTGCGTCGTCTACAATTTCAGAAGTTAGAAAAACAGCCCTTTTCATATACTTCGCCACGTCTTCTCTCCGCCCCTCTCTAAGCGCCTTCACCACTTCTTCCATTGCCTTCTCTTTAGCCCGCCTCCTTTCTTCAATCTCTATTAGTTTAAATTCGGGGGGCCTCCCGTCGAATACATAAACTACTTTAATACCCGCCTCGAGTAGGTTGATAGTGCGGTAGAAGAGGCCTGAGAGGTGGCTAGTGACTCTGCCTAGTCTATCCATGAGAGGTGTCCCATCTGGCTGACGTATAGACGACAAAAATTGATACAGGGCGTTATAGGCGTCTAGAGCTATACATCTACCGGCCAGTTGTTCAAGTTTTATCTCTCTCCGCGCCTCTTTGCTAATGAGTTTTCCAAGTTCTGTAACGCCCACGAAAGATTATGAAAGTTAAATAAATTATCTACGTCTTGAAAT